>CAZUKT010000218.1:0-7704 GCA_964620975.1 uncultured Rubrivivax sp.
CAAGCGTCTCTTGGCTGTAGTGCGGTGCCAGGGCGTCTATGGCGTAAGGCAGGTCGGGAAGGGCGTGTTGCATGGATGCGGTCCTCTTGGGCGGAATAGGGCGGAATAAGGCGGAATAGAGCGAATCGGGGCTAACTAGGGCACTGGCGCGGCCCGCATTGTAGGCAGCGGCCCTCAGCCTGCGGGTGGCAGGGCTTCCAGCGCCAGCACCTCCATCTGGGCTCTGCCGTCAGCCCATACGGCGCGCACGGCCTGGCCCTGGCGCAAGGCCCGGCTGGCCACCACGGGCCGCCCGTCAGCCGACTCTACCCACGCATAACCACGCTGCAGCACACGGTGCGGGTCCAGCGCGTGCAAGCGCTCTTGGGCGGCCGCCAGGCGCAGCGGCTGGCGCTGCAGTTGCGCCGCCACCGCGCGGCGCAGGCGCTGTGCCAGTTGCAGCGGTGCAGCGTGGTGGCGTTCTTGCGCGTGGGCCAGCGCCTGGCGCAAGCGGCGTGCCAGATCGTCGAGTTTCTGGCCTTGGCCCAGCAATGCGCGTGCGGGTTGGCCCAAGCGCAGCGCCAGCGTGTCCAGGCGTTGGCCCCGTGCCTGCAGCGCCCGCTCCAGTGCCAGCGACAGCGCCTGCTGGCGGGCAGCAAGCTGCGCCAATTCGTCGGCCTGCACGGGCGCGGCCAACTCGGCGGCCGCCGTTGGTGTGGCGGCACGCAGGTCAGCGGCCAGGTCGGCCAGGGTGATGTCGGTTTCATGGCCCACGCCGCACACCACCGGCATGGGGCTCGCCGCCACCGCACGCACCACGCGGTCGTCATTGAAGGCCCACAGGTCTTCCAGCGACCCGCCACCGCGCACCAGCAGCAGCGTGTCCACCTCGGCACGCTGGCCGGCCAGGCGCAGCGCGGCTTCCAGTGCGGACGGGGCCTCGGCACCTTGCACCAGCGCCGGGTAGATGACGACGCGCACATGCGGCGCCCGCCGCTGCAGTGCGGTGAGCACGTCGCGCAGGGCTGCAGCACCCAGCGAGGTGACCACCCCCAGCGCACGTGGAAAGCGCGCCGGTTCACGCTTGCGGGCGGCGTCAAACAGGCCTTCGGCAGCCAGCCGGGCGCGGCGGCGCAAGAACTCTTCATACAGTGCGCCGGTGCCCACGCGCTGCAAGGACTCCACCACCATCTGCAGTTCGCCGCGCGCGTCGTACACACCCAGCCGGCCACGCAGTTCGACCTGATGGCCGTCTGACGGGGCAAAGTCCACCAACGATGCGGCGCGGCGAAACATGGCACAGCGCAGCAAGGCCGGCGCGCCATCAGCGTCTTTCAGTGAAAAGTAGCAGTGCCCGCTGGCCGCCCGCGAAAACCCTGAAAGTTCACCCCGCACAGCCACCGCACCAAAGCGCGCAGCCAAAGCGTCACCCGTGGCCAGCAACAGCGCGGCCACGCCCCACGTCGTGCGCAGGGGCACGCTGCGGTCGGCTTCAAGCATGGAGCTGTCCGGTGCCGCCGTGTCGGAATTCCACACTTGGCCGGTGCGCCCAAGAGCCCGGCGCTGGCACAGCGGTAGCACCGATGAGTGCATACAAGCTATTGATTTTCATAAGGATTTTGCTGCCCTATTTTTCAGCAAAGGACCGCAGAGTGAGTGATGGCGCCACTTTTTGATGGCACTTCGCAGCTTGCCCACAAGTTTGTCCACAGCTTCGGTGGACAGTTGGGCGGCCGTTGCGGGGGCTTGGCATGGCCGGCTGCATGGGCTTGCAACACGAGGCAGCAGCCCCCAAAAAGGCGCCATTTTCATCGGCCATAATCCGCCGCCACGTGAGCGGCATGCCACCCCCCAAAGCACCGCGAGAAAAACCTTGTTTTCGATCATACAAGCGGCCGGTTGGCCCATCTGGCCCCTGATCATCTGCTCGGTGGTGGCCATGGCACTGGTCATGGAGCGCATCTATCACCTGCGCCCTATTCTGGTGGCGCCCCCCACCTTGCTGGACGAAGTCATCGGCGTCACCCGGGCCAGCTTGCCGGCGGCCGACGTGGTGAACAAGCTGGCCGAAAACTCGGTGCTGGGTGCTGTGCTTGCGGCAGGTTTGCGCAGCGTGATTGCCGAGCCACGCATTACCGAACCTGCCCTGCGCCAGTCGTTTGAAAACGCCGGCCGCGTGGCCGTGCATGGGCTGGAGCGTTACCTCAACACGCTGGGCACCATTGCCGCCGCAGCGCCGCTGCTGGGGCTGTTTGGCACCGTCGTTGGCATGATCGAGATCTTCGGCTCGCAAGCCCCTGGCGCCAGTGGTGGCGCCAACCCGCAGCAGCTCGCGCACGGCATTTCTGTGGCCCTGTACAACACAGCGTTCGGGCTGATGATCGCCATCCCCTCGCTCATGCTGTACCGCTACTTTCGTGGCCGTGTGGACGAGTTTCAACTGGGCATGGAACTGGCTGCCGAACGCATGGTGCCGCACCTGATGCGCTTTGCCGTGCGCAGCCCGGCCTGAACACACACGCTGAAGCATGAAGTTCAGCCGCCGCCGCCTTGAAGAACCCGAGATCAACCTGATCCCGTTCATCGACGTGCTGCTGGTGGTGTTGATCTTTCTCATGCTGTCCACCACGTATTCGCGCTTCACCGAGTTGCAGATCAACCTGCCCGCAGCCGACGCCGAGAAATTGCGTGAACGCCCGGCCGAAATCATCGTGGCAGTGGCCAACGACGGCCGCTACGCCGTCAACCGCAAGGCCGTGGACGGCCGCAGCGTGGAACTGCTGACCGCCGAGTTGGCCGCAGCCGCCGCAGGGCGGCCCGACACGGTGGTGATCATCTCTGCCGACGCGCTGGCGGCACACCAGGCGGTGGTGAACGTGCTGGACGCCGCGCGCCGCGCAGGGCTGTCGCGGCTGACCTTTGCGGCACAGGCCGGGGCCGGCACGGCGCGATGAGCGCGCTGGCCCATCGTTGAACCGCCACAGCGCATGACGCTGGCAGCACGCACCGAGGCGCTGCTGATGCGGCACTGGTGGCAGCCTGCGCCCACAGGCCTGGCTTGGCTGTTGTGGCCGCTTTCGATGCTCTACCTGGGGCTGCTTGCGCTGCAGCGGCACCGGCCTGCAGCCGCCCAGCCGCTGCCCGTGCCGGTGCTGGTGGTGGGCAACCACGTGGTGGGCGGCGCGGGCAAGACGCCGACGGTGATCGCCGTGGTGCATGGCCTGCAACAGGCCGGCAAGCACCCTGGCGTCATATCGCGTGGCCATGGTCGGCTGACCGACACGGTTCAGGCTGTTGGGCCCGGCGGCACCGCTGCGTCTGTGGGCGACGAACCCCTGCTCATTCAGCGCCGCTGCGGTGTGCCCGTGTGGGTGGGCCGCAACCGCGCCGCCGCCGGCCGCGCCCTGTGCCAGGCCCACCCCGAGGTGGACGTGCTGGTGTCTGACGACGGCTTGCAGCACCACAGCCTGCCCCGCAGTGCCGAGTTGCGCCTGTTTGACGAACGCGGCGCCGGCAACGGCCTCTTGCTGCCGGCGGGCCCCTTGCGCGACCCCCTGCCCACGGTGGTGCCACCCTGGGCGCGAGTGCTCTACACCGCTGGCCACGCCAGCACCGCATTGCCAGGCGTGCTGGCCCGGCGGCACATTCACACCGCATGGCCGTTGCAGTGCTGGTTGGCCCAGGACGCCAGCCGGAGCCAGCCGCTGCAGAGCCTGCGCGGCCGGCCCCTGGTGGCTGCCGCCGGCATGGCCGCGCCCGAAAAGTTCTTTGGCATGCTGGAGGCCCTGGGCCTCACGCTGCACCGCCTGCCGCTGCCCGACCACCACCCCTACACCACCCTGCCCTGGCCTGCCGGCACGCCCGACGTCATCACCACCGAAAAGGACGCCGTCAAGCTGGACCCGGCACAGCTGGGCAGCACGCGCGTGTGGGTGGTGCCGCTAGACTTGCAGCTTCCTGCCGGCCTCGTGGCCGACCTCATCGCACTGCTGTTCCCGCCCCCATGAGCCTAGACCACCGCCTGATCGACCTGCTGGTGTGCCCCGTCTGCAAGGGCCCGCTTGAGATGCGGCGTGACGCCGAGCAGCGTCCGCAAGACCTGGCTTGCCCGGCCGACCGGTTGGCGTTTCCCATCCGCGACGGCATCCCGGTGATGCTGGAAAGCGAAGCCCTGCCGCTGGACGGCCCAGCCCACGCACCGTGAGGTTTACCGTGCTGGTGCCGGCACGGCTGGCATCCACGCGCCTGCCCGACAAACCACTGGCCAGCATTGCCGGCAAACCCATGGTGGTGCACGTGGCCGAGCGCGCCGCACGCAGCGGCGCCGAGCGCGTGGTGGTGGCCTGTGACGACGCCCGCATCCAGGCCGCCTGCACCGCGTTTGGCGTGCAAAGTGTGCTGACCCGTGTGGACCACGTCAGCGGCAGTGACCGCCTGGCCGAGGCCTGCGAACTGCTGGGTCTGCAAGGCGATGACATCGTTGTCAATGTGCAAGGCGACGAGCCGCTGATCGACCCCGCGCTGGTGCGCCGTTGCGCTGAACTGCTGGCCGAGCGCCCCGACTGCGTCATGAGCACAGCCGCGCATCCGCTGGCCGATGTGGCCGAGTTCCTGAACCCCAACGTGGTGAAAGTGGTGCTGGACGCGGCCGGACGTGCGCTTTACTTCAGCCGCGCACCCATCCCTTGGTGGCGCGACGGCAACGCAGGCGGCGTGAACACGCTGCCCAACCCGGCGCCGCTGCGCCATCTGGGCCTGTACGGCTACCGCGCGGCCTTTCTGCGGCGCTTTCCCAGCCTGCCCGCAGCGCCACTGGAACACTGCGAAGCACTGGAGCAATTGCGGGTGCTGTGGCACGGCGAACGCATCGCCGTGCATGTGGCACCGCATGGGCCCGGGCCGGGTGTAGACACGCCCGAAGACCTGGCCCGCGTGCGGGCACTTTTTGCCGCTGCGCAAGAGGGTTCGCCGTCAGCTTGACGCCTGGGAGCGCGTGATATTCTCGTTTTGAGACAGGCCCGGGCAGCCCGTGCCCGCGCACCAACAAACACAAACTCCGAGGAAACCGATGAGACTGATCCTCCTGGGCGCACCCGGCGCCGGCAAGGGCACCCAAGCCGCTTTCATCTGCCAGCGCTATGGCATCCCGCAGATCTCTACCGGTGACATGCTGCGCGCCGCCGTCAAGGCCGGCAGCCCCATGGGCGTGGCCGCCAAGAAAGTGATGGACGCCGGTGGCCTGGTCAGTGACGACATCATCATCGGCCTGGTCAAGGAACGCCTGGCCCAGCCCGACTGCGCCAACGGCTTCTTGTTTGACGGTTTCCCGCGCACCATCCCGCAAGCCGACGCCATGAAACAAGCGGGCGTCAAGCTTGACGTAGTGCTTGAAATTGACGTGCCCGACAGCGCCATCATCGAACGCATGAGCGGCCGCCGCGTGCATGTGGCTTCAGGCCGCACCTACCACGTCAAGTTCAACCCACCCAAGGTGGCCGGTGTGGACGACGCCACCGGCGAGCCGCTGATCCAGCGCGACGACGACAAAGAAGAAACCGTGCGCAAGCGGCTCGACGTGTACCAGCAGCAAACGCGCCCGCTGGTGGCGTACTACGCCCAGTGGGCCGCCACCGGTGACGCCCAGGCGCCGCGCAGCGCCTGCATCAGCGGCACCGGCGCGGTGGACGAAATCACCGCGCGTGTCACGGCCGCACTGGGCGCCTGAGTTCTGTGCTTCAGGAACCGCTCAGTTCAAGACGGCGTTCGATTCGCTCAATGCGGTCCATCAACCGATCGAGTGAAACCTGGTGCCTGACATCTGTCTCGTCGCCGGCGGAAACCTCACGCTTGACCAAGACCATGGCCGACTCCAGGCTGGACATTCGGTGCTTCATGTCGCCCATGTCCTCTGCGATGCGGTCAACGCGTCCGCGAATGTGGCGAAGGTGATCGATGATCAGGTTGTCGATGTCGTCGGCCATTTGCTGCCCCTGTCGCACAGTGTAGACAAGTAGTTTCTCAACCAATCAACGCTATCACCATGGAAATCGCAAACAAGGTCTTCATCGTCACCGGCGGTGCGTCGGGGCTGGGCGAAGGCACGGCGCGTTTGCTGGCCGCCAAGGGTGGCAAGCTCATCATTGCTGACCTGCAGGCTGAACGCGGCCAGGCAGTGGCCACTGAGATCGGCGGCCAGTTCGTCAAATGCGACGTCAGCCAAGAAGCTGACGGCCAGGCCGTGGTGGCCGCCGCAGTGGCCATGGGCAAGCTCATGGGCCTGGTCAACTGCGCGGGCATCGCACCGGCCGTCAAGACCGTGGGCAAAGACGGCGCGCACCCGCTGGCACTGTTCAGCAAGACCATCACGGTCAACCTCATCGGCAGCTTCAACATGATCCGCCTGGCCGCCGAAGCCATGGCCAAGAACGCCCCTGAAGCCACCGGCGAGCGCGGCGTGCTCATCAGCACCGCCAGCGTGGCGGCGTACGACGGCCAGATGGGCCAGGCCGCCTACAGCGCCAGCAAGGGCGGCGTGGTGGGCATGACGCTGCCCATCGCGCGCGACCTGGCCCGCAACGGCATCCGCAACATGACCATCGCGCCCGGCATCTTCGGCACGCCCATGCTCTTTGGCATGCCCAAAGAAGTGCAAGACGCCTTTGCCGCTGGCGTGCCCTTCCCCAGCCGCCTGGGCACGCCGCAGGACTACGCCAAGCTGGCACTGCACATCTTTGAGAACGACATGCTCAACGGCGAAGTGATTCGCCTGGACGGGGCCATCCGGCTGGCACCCAAGTGATGCCGCCCGGCGACAAGCGGTTGGCCCAGGCGCATGGGCACGCCCGGCGCGGCGAGGTGCTGCAGGCCGAGATGTTGTACCTGGCCGTGTTGCGCGACCAACCAAAGTCGGCAGAGGCTGCGCGGTCCGTGGCCATGCTCGCGTCACAGCGCGAAGACTGGGCGCGTGCGCTGAACTACTACACGTTGGCCACCCAGGCCGCGCCCCTTGACCTGGGCATGCAGCTGGAAATGGCGCAGGTGATGTGCAGTGCGGGCCAGCCCGAAGAAGCCGTGGCGCTGCTGAAGCGATTCACACAGGCACACCCGAACGAACCCATGGCCTGGTTGCTGCTGGGTGAGGCGCTGGACGACCTGGGCCAGTCGCTGGCGTCTTGCAAGGCCCGGCACCAGGCGCTGACCAAGGCACACCGGCGCGGTGAATGGACGGACGTCGACACCACGCCGCCGGGTGTGCTTGACCGTGTCATGGCCAACTTTTCAAGGTTGCGGCAAGGGCAGCGCGAGCACCTGATGCAAGTGTTCGAACCCCTGCGCCATGCACACGGCGCCAAGTCGGTGGAGCGCATCGAGCGCGCCCTGCTGGGCTACCTGCGCGAAGTAGACCTTACCCCACCCGACCCAAGGCAGCGCCCCAAGTTCCTTTACATCCCGGGGCTGCCTGACGCGCCGTACCACGACCCCATGCTTCAGCCCTGGGCGGCACAGTTGCTTGCCGGGTGGACTGACCTGCGCGACGAAGCCCTTGCCTTGCTGGGCGACAACGAAAACTTCGAGAGTTTCCTGGGGCTCAAACCCGGTGATGTGCAGCCCCAGTACGTGGGTGGCAGCGGGCCCAACCCCGCGTGGGATGCGTTCTTCTTTTACCGGCACGGCAAGCGCTTTGACGACAACGGAAACGGCCTCCGTGTGCCCGGCTCGGACAAA
>CAZUKT010000219.1:0-1281 GCA_964620975.1 uncultured Rubrivivax sp.
GGCGGTCGTAGCGGTCGATCTCGGCCGGGCCGCTGTCGATGCTGAGTGTGGCCACGTTGCCCAGCGCCACGGGGCCGTGTTTGCCGGGCACAGGCAGGCGCGCCAGCAGGTTGAGATCGGCACGCGCCTCGGCCGGCAGGCGCACCACGATGGGCACCTGGCGTTGGCTCAGGTTGAGCTTGGGCAGCGCCTGGTCGTAGTCACCCGAAGTGGCAATGCGCAACGTGTCGGCAATGGCCGCCGCCGTGACACCCAGATCGGCGGCGCGTGCGGCGTCGGGCCGCACGATGAGCTCGGGCCGCACCAGGCTGCTGCTGGACGTGACCGCGCCAATGCCGGGGATGCCGCGCAGTTCACGCTCCACCACCGCCGCGTGGGCGGCCAGCACGGCGCCGTCGGCGCCTGCCAGCACCAGCACGTACTTCTCGGCACTTTGGCCAAAACCCACCTTCACACGGGCGCCGGGCAACACGGCCAGCGCGTCGCGCAGCTGCGATTCAATGGCCTGCTTGGTGAGGCCAGGGCGATCAGTGCGGTGTGTCATGTTGATGGTGAGCGTGGCCTTGCGCACATCGGGCAAACCGCCACCGGGCGTGAAGTTGTCAGCCCCCGTGGCGCCGCCGCCCACGGCCGTGTAGACGAGCTTGACGTGGGGGTTGGCCTGCACAATGGTCCGCGCCTGCTCGGCGGCGGCCAGCGTCTGCGTGTAGGTGCCGCCGGGTGGCAAGGTCACCGTGACCTGGGTCTGGCTCAGGTCGTCAGGTGGCAAGAAGCCCGTGGGCAACAGCGGCACCAGCATGAACGAGCCCACGAAAAACACCGCCGTGGCCAGCATCGTGAGCACCCGGTGCTTCAGGCACCAACGCGCCCATCCCAGGTAAATGGTGAGCCAGCCAGGCTCGTGGTGGGCCTTCCTGGGTGGCTTCAGGATGTAGGCCGCCATCATGGGCGTGAGCGCCCGCGCCACCACCAGGCTGAAGAACACGGCGATCGCCGCCGTCCAGCCAAACTGCACAAAAAACTTGCCCGGCACACCGGCCATGAAGGCGGTGGGCAAGAACACCGCAATCAGCGTAAAGGTGGTGGCAATCACCGCCAGGCCAATCTCGTCTGCCGCTTCCATGGCGGCTTCAAACGGTGTTTTGCCCATGCGCAGGTGGCGCATGATGTTTTCGATCTCGACGATGGCGTCGTCCACCAAGATGCCCACCACCAGCGACATGCTGAGCAGCGTGATGACGTTGAGCGTGAAGCCAAAGGCGTAGTGCATCACGGCAAAGG
>CAZUKT010000219.1:1291-7681 GCA_964620975.1 uncultured Rubrivivax sp.
AGGCCGGGATGATCGACAACGGCAGCGCGGTAGCCGCCACCAGCGTGGCGCGCCAGTCGCGCAGGAACAAGAACACCACGATCACCGCCAGCACCGCGCCTTCCAGCAACAGCAACATCGAGCCTTCGTAGTTTTCAATCACCGGGTCAACAAAGTTGAAGGCCTCCGTCACGGTCACGTCGGGGTGGTCGGTGCGCAGCTTGGCCAGCGCTGCACGCACGCCGTCGGCCACGTCGGTTTCGCCGGCACCGCGCGAGCGCACCACCTCAAAACTCACCACCGGTTTGCCGTTGAGCAAGGCGCCGCTGCGCAGTTCTGCCACGGTGTCGCTGACGCGGGCCACCTGGTCCAGGCGCAGGCGGCGGCCGTCGGCCAGGGACACTTCAAGCCGCGCCAGTTCTTCGGCGCTCTTCACGGTGGCGATGGTGCGCACCGACTGTTCAATGCCCCCGACGTCGGCGCGTCCGCTGGCCGCGTCTTGCTGCACCGCCTGCAACTGGCGCGAGATGTCGGCCGCCGTGGCGTTGAGTGCCAGCAAACGGGCCGGGTCCAGTTCCACGCGCACTTCACGCGTGACGCCACCCACACGCGCCACCGATCCCACACCACGCACGGCCAGCATGGCCTTGGTGACATCGTTGTCCACGAACCAGCTCAGCGCCTCGTCGTCCATGCGGCTGGAGGCCACGGTGTAGGTGAGGATGGGCGTGCCGGCCAGGTCAAGCTTGGTGATGACCGGGTCTTTCAGGTCGGCAGGCAAATCAGCCCGCACCCGCGAGACGGCCGAGCGCACGTCGTCCAGCGCCTCTTGCGTGGGCTTTTCAAGGCGGAACTCCACCGTGACGATGGCCACGCTGTCTTGCACCTTGGTGTAGATGTTTTTCACCGCCTGCAGCGAAGCCATGGCGTTTTCCAGCTTGCGCGCCACTTCGGTTTCCATCTGCGCCGGTGCCATGCCGGGCAGGCTGGCGGTGATGCTGATGGTGGGCAGATCGATGTCGGGGAACTGCTGGATCTTCATGGACTTGAAGCCCAGCAGGCCGGCCAGCGTCAGCATCACAAACAGCATCACCGCAGGGATGGGGTTGCGTATGCTCCAGGCAGACACGTTCATGGCGCTGTCTCCTTATTTCTTGGACACTGCCGGGGCAGCGGGCGCAGCGGCGGCAGGTGGCGCCACCGCAGGCGCTGCGGCCACCACACGCACCGTGTCGCCATCGGCCAGGAAGCCGCCGCCTGACGCCACCACACGCGCCGTGGCGTCCAGCCCGCTCAGGATTTCGATGCGCTCGGCCACGCGCCGGCCCACCGCCACCTTGGTCTGCACCACCTTCTGGTCGGCACCCACCTTGAAGACGTAGCTGAAGCCATCACGCAGCAGCACCGCCGTTTGCGGCAGCGTGAGTGCGCTGCTGCTGCCCAGGGCAAATTCGCCGCGTGCAAACATGCCTGCACGTGCGCCACCGGGCGCGGCGGTGCCCACCACAGGCAGGTCCACGTAGACCAGGCCATTGCGCGTGGCGGCGTCCACCGTGGGCGCCACCATGCGCACCTTGCCCGCCAGCACCGCGCCGCCGGCCGGCGTGACACGCACCGCCTGGCCGGGCTGTATCAATGCCAGTTCGGCCGCCGCCACTTCGGCGCGCCATTCGAGCCGGCTCTGGCGGATCAGGCGGAAGAGTTCCAAGCCCGCCGGCACCACCGCACCCACGGTGGCGCTGCGGGCCGAGATCACACCCGCATCGGGCGCCAGCACCTGCGTCTGCGCCAGGCGCAGCTGTTGCACCTGGGCGGCAGCACGCACGGCCGCCAGCCGCGCCTGCGCCGTGCGTTCGGCCGTGAGGTACTGGTTGATCTGCTGCGCACTGAGCGCGCCGCTGGCCTGCAGGTCGCGTGCACGCTGCGCGTTGGCACCGGCTTCGGCCAGTGTGGCTTCGGCTTCGGCCACCGAGGCCTTGCTCTGCGCCAGGTCGGCCTGCGGCATGTCGGCCGCAAAGGTGGCCAGCACCTGGCCGCGCCGCACCACGTCACCCACGTTCACACGCACTTCGGCCAGGCGCAGGCCGTTGGCTTCGGCACCCACGATGGCTTCCTGCCACGCGGCAATGCTGCCGTTGGCCTGCACGGCGCTGGCCAGGTCGGCGCGCTGCGCCACCACGGTGGTGACGGTGAGGGCGGCCTTGGCAGCAGCGGCAGCGGCAGCGGGCGCAGCCTTGTCGTCAGCAGCCTGGACGGCGAGCGTGGCCGCACTGGCCAGCAGCAACAAGGCAGCAGCCGACAGCCAGGCCACGGGGGGTTTTTGAAGTGCAGGCAGATTCATGGTTTGGGTGGGGCCAGCGGCCGGTCAGGATTGGGGGCGCGGCAGGGGCTGCGCGGCAGCGGCATCGGCAGCAGCAGATGCAGGCAAGGGGCCGGCTGCGGTGGGCGTGCGGCCGGTGGCGTCGGCCGTTTCTGCGCCTGCCCAGCCGCCGCCCAGGGCACGCACCAGGGCTATCCAGGCGGTGGCGCGCTCGCGCTGCAGGTCGATCAAGGCACTCTTTGCGGCCACCGCGTTGCGGCGCGCCGCTTCCAGGTCCAGCAGGCTGGCCAGGCCGCCCTTTTGGCGTGCTTGTGTGGCGCGCAGTGCGCTTTCAAAGTCCACCGCCGCACGTTCAGCGTCGGCCTGGCGCAGTGCCGTGGCTTGCAACGCCACCAGGTTCTGTTCCACCTCCCGCACGGCGCGCCGCATCTGGGCGCGGTACAGCGCCACGGCTTCGTCGTAGCTGGCGCGCGCGGCGGTGCTGGCTGCCGCACTGGCGCCGCCGTCAAACAGCGGGAAGCTCACCGTCAGCGGCCCCAGGCTCCACACGGCTCCACTGGTGGTGGCGTCGCCGCTGCGCACGCTCAGGCCCGCCAGCGAGCCTTGAAGGCTGACTTGCGGCCGCTCGCGCGCCTGGCTTTGTGCCTGGTCGCCCGCAGCAGCCACCACGGCTTGTGCGGCGTCCACCAAGTCGGGCCGCCGGGCCAGCAAGGCCGCAGGCAATAGCTCGACGAGCACGGGCGCGGGCTGCGGCAAGCGCGCCGTGCCACCCGCCAGGCGCTGCCGCAGGTCGGGCTCGGCCAGCGCGGTGATTTCCACCAGCGACTTGATCAACAAGTCACACGCCGCCTGTTGGTTGATGGCCTGGCTGCGCGCCTGCGCAGCCCCTGCGCGGGCCAGTGCGGCATCGGCCGGCGCCACAAAGCCGGCGGACGCGCTCAAGCCGGTGAGGCGCGAGGTCTCGTCACGTGACGCGGCGTCGGCCTGCGTCTGCTCGGCTTGCGCTTCACAGGCACGCAAGGCCGTGTAGCTGGTAGCCACCTCGGCCGCCACCGTCAGGCGGGCTTCATGCCAGCCCGCTTGTGCGCCCTGCAAGCGCGCCTGTGCCGCATCTCGCCCGGCCCCGCCAGCGCCAAAAAGGTCCAACGCCCAGGCCGCTTGCAGGCCTGCTGTGGCCGTGGTGGCAGTGGCTTGGCCCGGGGTGTTGCGGCTGTGGCTGGCGCTGCCCACCGCCGCCACCTGCGGCTGCAACGCAGCGCCCGCCGCCACGCGGGCGGCGCGGGCGCGGGCAACGCGTGCGGTGGCTTGGGCGATGCCGGGGCTGGCCGCGTGGGCCGCGTCTATCAGCGGCAGCAGCAGTGGCTCGTTGAGCCCTTGCCAGGCGGCCGCAGTCAGGGCCAGGTTGCCTTGCGTTGCCGTGGGAATGGGCGCCTGCCAGGCCGTGGCGCCTGCCGGTAGCACGTCAACGGCTCCCGGCGCAGTCTGGCCAGGCGTGCTGGCACAACCAGCCAGGCCCGCCACGGCAGCCAGGGCCAAGGTGGCCAGCCGGGCTGCCTGGGCTAGGCGAAGCCGCGCGGCGGTGTCGGGATCTTGCATGGTCAGCGAACTCCTCTTGTTGCAGTGCCTCGGCGCTGCGCCTCGGCCTGCACCATGGCCAGGCCAAACATCAGCAGGCGCTCGGCCCACAAGTCAATGGCATCGGCACCGTGATTCAGGCCGGGTGCGACCTGGTCGGTCACGTCGCGGCCGATGTGCATGTGCACGCCCAGACCCGCAAGGCACACGGCCAGGCGCAGCAGGTCGTCGTCGGCTTGCGCCAGGCCAAGGTGGCGGCACAGCACCACCACCAGCGCGTCGTGCAGCGGCTTGATGCCGTGCGCCAGGCCTTCTTGCCACAACCCGGTGGGCTCCACCAACTCGCGAAAGTGCAGCTTCATGCACAGGCGGGCCAGGTCACCTTGCTTGAGCGGCTCCAGGAAACCGGCGTAGAAGCCGCGCAAGGCCTGCGGCAGGCTCATTTGCGGGTCATTGAAGCGGGCGATCTCGTCGTCGGCCTTGCCGCCCATGGGCTCAAAGAATACCGCCCGGTACAGGCCTGCCTTGTCGCCAAAGTAGTAGCTGATCGACGCCACATTGACGCTGGCTGCCTCGGCCAGTTCGCGCGTGGATGTCTTGCTGTAGCCCTGGTGCGCAAACAGGCGCAGGCCGGCGTTCAGCAAGCGCTCGCGGGCGTCTTCGGCCTGGGCGCCGGGCTCGGGTGTGGCCGTGGGCATTGCGTTCATGGGCCACAGTCTAGACCATGAATCAAACGATTGTTTAACCCGGTTCCGTGCGGGGGCAAGGCGCCGCAATGCGGCCTAGAACAATTCGACGTCGCTGTCGCGGGAGGCGTCGGCCAGCAGGCCGCGAGCCACCAGGTCGGCATGGTCGGCCACCTGGTTGCGGCCGTTTTGCTTGGCGTGGTACAGCGCCTTGTCGGCACGCTCAAAGGCCGCTGTAGGGGCATCCCCCGGGCGCAATGCCGTGAGTCCCACGCTGACGGTGATGCGGCCCACTTGCGGAAAAACATAACGTTCGACGTTGGCGCGCAAACGTTCAAAAGCCGCAGCCGCGTCGGTGGCATCGTCACAGCGCATCAGTGCCACAAACTCTTCGCCGCCGAAGCGGTAAAGGTGGTCGTAGAAACGGAAGCTCGTTCGCATCAGCCGCGACAGCAGCAGCAGCACCTCGTCGCCGATGAGGTGGCCGTAGTTGTCGTTCACACGCTTGAAGTGGTCGATGTCGATCACCCCGAGCCAGTAGCTGGCCCCGTGCCCCTGGCGGCGGCCGCCCACGGGTTCGACATCGCCTTCGGGTTGCGCCGCCTGCGTGGCAACACGCAAGAAGCTTTCGTCAAAGGTCTTGCGGTTCAGCAGGCCGGTGAGCGAGTCGCGCTCGCTGTAGTCAAGCAGGCCCTGAAAGTTGCGATAGACACGCAGGATGCTGCCCACCGTGCGCATCTCATCGGTTGACAGCGCGTGATCGGTTTGCAGTTCAAGCACACCCACCACCTCTTGGTCAGTGGCCAGTGCAAAACAGGTGGTGGCCACTGCGGCGGTGATGCTGAGTGTTTGCTGGCTCTGCATGCATGCCAGGCGCAAGGGGTGCGCGTCCAGCGGTGGCAGCGTGGACAGGTCGGCCCACAGCGGATCGGCCGTGGCGGTGATGTCGCCCGGCTGCAGCCGGGCACGCGTCAGCCAACGCTGCGTTCCGGCTTCTCCTACGCAGCGGTAGATGGCCACCGCTTGCGGGCGCAGCAAATCCTTCAGGGCGCCGACAAGCGTGACGTCCAGAACATCACGATCACGGAAACCGGTCAGTTCGGCCAGATGCTCAACAACTCGGGACATGCGCACTCTTGTGGCTTCTGTATGTCCCCCCTGAAAGGACGGGCGTGGTTCTGGGCCACGCGCCGAAGGTACAACGCAGACTCAGCTGGGTATGTCAGCCCCGGCAAAACCGGCCACCAGGGCCAGCAGCTCTTCTTCGGAATAGGGCTTGCCAAGGTAGTGCTGCACACCCAACTCTGCGGCGTAGTCGCGGTGCTTCTGGGCGATGCGCGACGTGATCATCACCACCGGCAACCCCGCCAGGCGTTTGTCGGCCCGTACGTTGCGTACCAGATCAAAACCGTCCATGCGCGGCATTTCGATGTCAGACAGCAGGCACACAGGCCGTTCTTCGGCCAGCCTCTCCAGTGCGTCCATGCCGTCCTTGGCCGTCACCACGCGGTAGCCTTCGCGCACCAGCAGGCGCTGCGTGACGCGGCGCACCGTGAGCGAGTCGTCCACCACCATCACCAGCGGCGCACGGCCGGCCTCGGCCTGGGTCTGTTGTGGCAGCGCGGGCACCAACACGCCGGCCTTCATCTGGGCCCGTGCGGCTTCGGCATACACCGTGGCCAAGGCCACCGGGTTGTAGATCAGCGCGACCACGCCAGACGGCAGCAGCGTGACTCCGGCCAGGCCCGGCAGGCGCGAAAGCTGTGGGCCGACGTTCTTGACCACCACTTCCTGGTTGCCCAGCACTTCGTCCACGTGCACCGCCACGCG
>CAZUKT010000220.1:0-7675 GCA_964620975.1 uncultured Rubrivivax sp.
ACTGCGGCCTATTCCAGATTGGCGCGGCCCGCCATGACCATGTGCTGCCGGCTGCTGTTGATCACCAGCACGTTCCAGCGCCGCTGCTGTTCGGCGGAGGCGCTCCAGTCGGTGCCAAACAGCGTCGGTCCGTTGTGCAGCATGATCAGCGCCATGCGGGCCGACGGCACGTGCCCGGCGTCGGCGAGTTCGGCAAATCGACCATAGGCGGCCGCGTAGCGCTGCATGCGGAATGCATCGACGGCACGGTCATTGACGGCACGCTGCACGGTGTTGAGGGCGAATGTGTCACTGTTCTGGGCCAGCGCGGCGGGCGTTGGCCCCACCAGCAGCAACGGCAAGGTGATGCAAAGGGCTGAGAGCCGCATGGTGATAACTCCTGCAAGGGTTGCGCAGCGGGCCGTAGAACCCGAAGCTGCGAGAAGCCGAGAGGCCCCTGATGATCCAAACGCAGTGCGCAAGGCAAAACTGTCATGCCCAATCAAAATGGATGAACCGCAAACGGGAGCGCTGGCACAAAGGGCCCGGGATGGCGCTGTCGCCACGAGCGGGCGCATGCAGGGGCGCGACGCAGAACTGAGCACGCTGCTGCAGGCCTGGGGCAGCCTGCGGACGCAGCCCCGGCTGTTGGCGGTTACCGTGGTGGCCGAAGCCGGTGTGGGCAAGAGCCGCTTGCTGCAAGCCTTTCATGACACCTGTCTGCCGCCCACACGCCTAACCTACGGCATCTGCCACCGCGGCCGCGCTGTTCCGGCAACACGCGGCCAGCCATTCAGCTTGCTGCGCGACATCCTGGCCGACCGGTGCGGCTGGACCGCCAGCGACACCCCCGAGGCTGCCCGGGCCCGCTTCGAGCAGGCCCTGCTGCCGTGTTTCAACCGCCCGGGCGGCGACGGTGCCGCAGCAGCCCCGTTGCACCGCCTGGGTTACCTGGTCGGGCTCGGCTACGGCGACAGCCCCCCTGTGCTGAACATGCACGGCGACAGCCGGCAGATCCGACAGCGTGGCCTGGAGGCCGCGCTGCAGCTCTTTGCGCAGCCCGGCGCCGACGACGCGCCGGCCCTGCTGCAGATTGAAGACCTGCACTGGGCCGACAACGAATCACTGGACTTCCTGCAGCAACTGCTCGACACCCAGCCTCGGTTGCCGATGCTTTTGCTGTGCAGCACCCGTGCTGCGCTGTTTGAGCGCCGGCCGGGGTGGGCCGGCGCCACCAAACCCGACAGTGCAAACGGGCATTCCCACCTGCGCCTGAGCTTGGCGCCGTTGGACAAGGAAGCCAGCCGCAGCCTGGCCGATGCCCTGCTGCGGCCGCTGACCCCGGCGCCGCCGGCCCTGCGCGAACTGCTGGCCACCAGTGCCGAAGGCAACCCCTTCCACATGGAGCAGCTAGTGGGGCTGCTGCACGACGCAGGTGCACTTCGCATCCATGGCAGCGGTTGGGAGGTGGATGCCGACCGCCTGCTCGGCACGCCATGGCCCACCACGCTGACGGGCGTGCTGCAGGCGCGGTTGGCCGCATTGCCGGCAGAGCAACGCAGGGCGCTGCAGCAGGCCAGCATCATCGGCCCGGACTTTTCGGGCCATGCCCTGCAAGCCCTGGGGGGCCGGGCAGACCGGTCGCTGCCGGCGTCGCTGACGCGCGAAGCGACGTCATCCAGGGTCATGGACGACCAGCCCGGCGACGGGTCGGACCGCCGCGTGTTCAGCTTCCGGCACCAGGTGCTGCAAGAGGCGGCCTACAACAGCATGCCCAGCCGCTCGAGGCGGGCACTGCACAAGCGGCTGGCACTCTGGCTCAGCGGTCTGATGGGTGCATCTGCCGGCCATGCGCTGGGTGCCACGGCCGACCACTTCGAGCGCGCCGGTGAGGCCAGCCAGGCGGCCGAGCACCACGCGCAGGCCGCCGAGCATGCGGCGGTCCGGTTTGCACACGAGGCGGCGTTGGTGCACGTGCAGCGTGCCCTGGCCTTGCTGGATACGCTGCCAGCGCAGCGGGCCGTGGCCGCGCTGCGCTGGCGCTTGCTGGACCGCCGCGAGTTGACGTTTGCAACGCTGGCGCAGCGGGCGGAGCAGCGCAACGCCATCAATGGCCTGGCGGCATTCGCCGACGCGATGGCCGACGACCGCCTGCGGGCCGAGGCCGCCTGCCGGCTGGCCAATTTCTGCAACCACCTGGGCGACCACAACGGCCAGCGCGCGGCCTCGCGAACGGCCGTGGCCCTGGCACAGAAAGCCGGCGAACCGCGCATCTACCTGCGGGGGCTTCGCGCGTTGAGTGACGCGTATTGCAAGCTGGGGGACTGGGATGCCGGCCAGCGTCTGAGCCAGCAGTGCCTGGAACTGGCTGCCGCGCAGGGCGACGTGTATGCACAGGCACAGTGCCTCAACACCCTGGCCCTGATCGCCGCCCAACGCCAGGACCCGGTTGGCCGGCTGCAGATGCATGAGCGCGAGCTGGTCTTGCGCAGGCAATTGCCAGACCGCAGGCCGGAGGCCGTGGTGCTGGCCAACCTGGGGGGCGGCTGGCTGGACCTGGGCGAGTTGTTCCTGGCCCGCCAGTACAGTGAAGAGGCGCTGCGCCTGGTGCGGGCGATGGGCAACCGGCAGACTGAATCCGCGGTGCTGTGCAACCTTTCCAACCTGGAGCGCTGGCTGGGTGACAGCGCGAAGGCGCTGACCCTGGCGGAAGCCGCGCTGGCGGCGGCGGCCGACGCCGGCTCGCCACCCTGGGAATCCTTTGCGTTGACCCGCGTGGCCGACAGTCATCTTGCGCTCGGGCAGTGGGCCGATGCCGACCAGGCCTATGCCAGGGCGCAGGCGCTGGCGATCCAGATCAAGATGCCCCACGAGCACGAGACCACGGCGGGCCGGGCCCGCGTCGCCCTGGCGCAGGGGCAAACCACCACAGCCCTGCAGCATGTGCAAGGTGTGATCGACCATGAAGCCGCCACCGGCGTGCGCCATGGGGCCAAGAATGCCGTCCGGGTGGACCTGGTGTGCCACCTGGTGCTGGCCAGTGTGGGCGACCCGCGCGCGCCGGACTGGCTGCTGCGCGCGCATGGCCAGTTGCAGTCCATTGCCGCACGCATTGGCGACCCGGCGCTGCGCCGCGGCTTTCTGGACAACATTCCCGAGCACCGGGCGGTGGCGGCGGCATGGGCGGTGGCGCGGGCAGAGGCGGCCTTGCCTGCAGCGCCGCAGCGCGGCCCGTCCGACGTCTGACTTCGCCACCTCTTTGCAGCCCTTCGGCGGCGTTGATGTGCAGCATGGGCCCGTGCGCGACAGCGACCGGACTGGCCGGCCCGCAATGGCCCCTTGAAGCACGCCCTTTCTGGCGGCGAGACCATCTTCAACGCCAGATGCGTGCGGCTGCCTTGTCGCGAGCGCGGCGTTGCAGCGCGTCGGCGGGGCGGGCGCTTGCGCTCGCGGTGGTGGGAGTGCGTGTGCGTGTGCGCGTGCGGACCACGATGCCAATCAGCGCCAGGGCCACCGACGACGCCGCCAACGCGGCCCACCCACTGCCGACGGGTCGGGCCCACGCCATCATCCTTTGCCACCCTGACGTGCTCGATGTGTAGACGCCTTCGTCTGCGGCCGGTTGAATCGCTTTGCGGCCCCGCGCCGGCAACGCGGCGTTCGGCACGGTGGCCAGGCAGCGAATCGGCACGTCGAGCCACATCGCGCTGGACGGCCCGGCGCTTTCCCCGGGTTTGTGCACATCGCGGGTACCCAGCAGACGCCGTACCCGCACGCTCTCGGCGAACAGGGCGCAGTCCAGGTCGGCGGCTGCGGCGTCGGGCCGCTGCTGTGCGAGGCCGGCCGACGAAGGCAGGCGCGCGCTCAGCCGGTCCAGCAGGGCCGAGAGCGTGGCCGATCCACCCCCCTTGTCGGCGCCGCCCGGCAAGTGGCCGCCCTGCACCAGGGCCCGGGCCTCGTCGTGGGTGGCGATGCGCATGTCGGCCACGAGCGCGGCGTGCGCCGGCACCGGCCCGCCGGCCGTCGGCGGCGCCGGCTGCGCACCGTCCAGGCGCTCCAGGTCGCCAGGTGCGTCTATGCCCAGCACACGCGGCGCCGGTGCCAGCCAGTCGCTGTCGGTGCGGCCAGCGCCCGCAGGCGCACAACACAGCACAGCGCACAGCACCAGCGCGGACTGTCCCAAGCCCGCCCAACGCGCCAAGCCAGGGCGCCACCACCGGGGCTGCACTGCGCGGGGCAAGGGCTGCGACATGGCGGGTGGCGCTACTTCAGCGCCTCGATCGTTTCGCCGTCGAGTTGCAGCGCCTTGCCGCCGGCCACCAGACGTTTGAGTTCGTCACGCCCGGCCTGCTTGTCGCCGTTGCGGGCCAGTGCCAGCGCCAGGTGAACGCGGTAGGCCGGCTCTTCCGGGTTCAGCGACACAGCCTTCCTCAGCACCGGCAGCGCCTGTGCGGCGGCGCCCGACCCGATCAGCGCCAGCCCCACGGTGTCCATGATGTTGGCGTCGTTCGGCCTCAGCGCCAGCGCCGCCTGCGCCGTGGCCAGGCCGCGCGGGTCCTTCTGCATCAGGTAGGCGTTGGCCAGGTTGTTCATCGCGAAGGCGTTGCCGGGGCTGGCTTCGATCACCTTGCGGTAGTTCTCGCTGGCCGCGGCCAGTTCGCCGGCGCGCAATTGCTGGTCGGCCAGGTACTGGCGCGTGGCGATGTCCTTGGGATGCTGGGCCAGCCACTGCTGCAGGCGGCTGCCGTCGACCTTGGCGCCGGCGCTGCGCGTGGCACCGTGGTGCTTGACCGCCAGGTCGCCGCTGGGCGCCAGGGCATAGGCGGCGTCATAGGCCCGCGCAGCCTGCGCAAACTGCTTCTGCACGGCGTACACGTCACCCCGCAGTTCGTCGCCCAGCGGCGACTTGGGCGTCCGCTGGCGCCAGGCCTCGGCCAGCTTCAGGGCTTCGTCGCCACGGCCGCTGCGCGCCTGCAGCCTGACCATCGCGGCCACGGCGCCCGGGTAGTCCGGGCTCATGGCCATCGCCTTGGCATAAGCCGCTTCGGCCGCCGCGTTGTCGTTCAGGGCGGCGTGCATTTCGCCCAGGCGCACCGTGGCCTCCGGGGAATGGGGCGTCCTGGCCAGCAGCGCGGTGTAGGTGGCCAGCGCCTGCACGCGCTGGCCGTTGACGAACTGCGCCGCCCCCAGCGCCGCCAGCGCCTGCGCGTCGTCGGGCGCCGCGGCCTGCAGCTCCTGCGCCACCTGCAAGGCGGCCTTCACGTCGTTGTCGACCAGGTGCTGGCGCACCAGTGCCAGCCGCACGCCGACGGCCTTGGCATCGCCAACGCGGGCCGCCTCGAGGCGCCGCGACAGGTCGCCCGGCTCGCCGCTCAGCCGGGCCAGCGCCGTCATCACTTCGACGTTGCCCTTGTCGTTGGCCAGCGCGCCCTCGAGCCGTCCGCGCGCCCGCGCCGGCTGCCCTTGTTCGACGTCCAGCAGCGCCAGGTTGAGTGCCGCGGGGGCATAGCCCGCATCCAGCGCCAGGGCCGCCTCCAGGCTGCGGCGTGCGGCCGCCTTGTCACCCTTGCCGAGGTAAGCCGTGGCGGCCAGGTTGTGCAGCATCGGGTTCTTCGGCTGCTTGGCCTGCAGCCGGGTCGCCGCTTCCAGCGCGCGGTCGAAGGCCCCCGTCTTCAGGTAAGACAGCGCCAGCGCGAAGTCGGCGCCCGCGCCCTGCGGGTCCAGGGCCGCGGCCTTCTGCAGTTCGGCCTGGCCGCCCTGCGTGTCGCCGCTGGCCATCTGGCGCAGGCCCAGCGCCACCAGGTTGGCCGCTGCGCCCGGCTGGCTGGCCGCCGCCTGCGTCATCAGGGCACTGGCCTTGGCGTAGTCACCGGCCTGCATTCGGGCCTGGCCGGCCAGGGACAGCCATTCGGGATCGACCGGGGGCCGCTGCAGCACCGGTGCCAGCGTTTCCAACGCCAGCGCGGGCTGGTTGGTGCGCAGCATGGCATTCACGTAGTCGCGGCGCACCAGCACGTTGTCGGGGTGCGCCTGCAGCAGTTGCTGCAGGCGCGTCTGGGCCTGCTGGGCCAAGCCGGTCTCCATCTCGGCCTCGGCCAGCAGGCGCGCGGCGGGCAGGTAGTCCGGTGCGGCGGTCACCGCCAGCAACGCGGCCTCGCGCGCCGGCACGAACTGCCGCTGCTTCAGGTGCAGCACGGCCTGGCTGTGGTTGACCAGCGGATGCCTGGGCGCCATCTTGCGCAGCTGGTCCAGCTGGGTCTGGGCGTCGGTGAACTTGTCGCCGTCGATCTGCAGCCGTGCCGCGGCCAGGCGTGGCATGAGCTTGCCGGGGGCGAGCTTGATCGCCTGCTCCAGCGCCACGATCGCCTGGTCGGGCTGGCCGCTGGCCTGCGCCAGGTCGGCCTTCATCAGCCAGACGTCCAGCAGCTTCGGCTGCGCGGCCTGGGCGCGGTCGACGAGCGCATCGGCCTGCGCGGTGTCCTTGTCGCGCAAAGCCCCTTGCGCCTGGCCGAGCAACGCGCGGGCGCTGCCGGGCAGCGCCAGCAGGGCGGCGGCGAACGATGCCGTCGCTTCCGGCCCGCGCCCCAGCGCCAGCTGGGCCTGGCCGCGTGTGGCCAGCAGTTCGGCAGCGGCGTCGCCGCGGGCATCGCCTTCGGGGGTGATCTCGTCGAGCAGGCGCTGGAACTGCCCACCCGCCAGCAGGGTCTCGGCCAGCGCGGCGTTCACGGTGGCTGGGTCCATGCCCAGCTTCTCGGCCTTGCGGATCTCCCGCTCGGCGCTGGCGGTGTCGCCCTGCGCGGCAAAGATGCGGCCCAGAAGCAACTGGGCATCAGCGTTGAGGTCGTTCTTCTGCAGCAGGTTGCGCGTCTCGATCATCGCCGTGGTGACCTGACCCTGGTCCAGGTGCTGCACGGCCAGGGCCAGGCCGCCGGCGCCCTCCTGCCGCGAGCAGGCCGTCAGCAGCAGGGCCGCGCACAGCAGCAGCGGCGCAGTGACGGCGAGGGGGTGGGGATGCGGGTTCATGTACGGGTCCTCAGGTGTCGATGCGTGCAAGCAACGCCGTGTTTCGTGGCGGCGGCCGGCGCCGGCTAGCTGCCTTGCAGCAAGGCCCGCGACTGCGGGTCGAGACGGATGTCCTGGCCGAGATCGAGCCGGCGCTTGACCAGCGCCCTCGCGCCCGGCTTGTCGCCGGTCTTGGCCAGGGCCACGGCCAGGTGCAGGCCGATGTCGGGTGACTGCTCGAGATCCTCGGCAGCCTGCTGGAGCAGGCGCAGCCCGCGCGGCCACAGTTCGCTCTGCGCGGACTGCACCAGCAGCCAGCCCAGCGTGTCGGCGATCTGCGGGTGCTCGGGCCGCAGCCGGTAGGCGGCCTCGGCCGCGCCCAGCGCGCGCGGGTCGCCCCGGGCCTGCCAGGCCTGGGCCAGGTTGTTCAGCGCGAAGGCGTTGCGCGGGCTGGCCGCCAGCACCTTCTCGTAGTTCTCGATCGCCGCCGCGGCGCTGCCTGCGGCCAGCTGCTGGTCGGCCAGGTACTGGCGCGTCGGCGTGTCGTCGGGGTGCGAGGCCAGCCACTGCTGCAGCGGCAGCAGGCCACCCGGCGCGGCGCGGCCGCCGGCCTGCTGCGCCGCCCCGTGCTGCTTGACCAACAGCGCCCCCTGCGGCGCGATGGCGAAGGCGGCGCCGTAGGCGGCCGCGGCGT
>CAZUKT010000221.1:0-553 GCA_964620975.1 uncultured Rubrivivax sp.
CAGATGAACGACAGCGGCGCCCTGCAGGCCATCGTTGATGAAGTCATCGCGGCCAATGAAAAGTCAGTGGCCGAATTCCGCGCCGGCAAGGACAAGGCCTTCAACGCGCTGGTGGGCCAGGTCATGAAGGCGAGCAAAGGCAAGGCCAACCCCGCGCAGGCCGGTGAATTGCTGCGCCAGCGCCTGGGGCTTTAACGACCCAACGGCCGCCGCTGCCGGCGCCCAAAACCAAGGTGGCGCGCAAGAAGTGCCGATTTACCCGCTGCGCGCCCTGGCTTTGAGCCAGCGCATCAGGCCGCCGAGCACGGGCAGCTTTTCATACAGTTCCTCGGCTGCGTCCCAGTAGTCGCGGTGGCTGCGTATGCGGCCATCCGCCGACAGGTGCAGGTGGCTGCAGCCCCGGATGCACTGCTCGCGGCGGTCAAACCTTTTCATGCAGAACATGAAGTCCCAGGTCAGGAAACACTGGTCGCCCTGCACCACGGCGTCACGAATCACAAAACGCGGGCGGTCGAGCACCTGGAACATGTGGGCAAATATGGCGGTGATCGCG
>CAZUKT010000221.1:563-7399 GCA_964620975.1 uncultured Rubrivivax sp.
CTTGACCTCGTTGAAGGGGTCCTTGAAGCGCGCGTCGGGCGTGTAGATCTCGGTGGTCGCCGTATCATTAAAAAAAAAATGCTCAAACAGCGCCACTACGCGGTCGATACGCTCGTCCATGATCACATTCCGGTAGATCGGCGCACGGCCGCAAAGTAAGGACCGTAGCCCAGCAGGCGCAGGCCCTTGAGCCACAACGTGAAGCGCTTGGGAAAGTGAATCTCGAAGTCACCCCGGTCCCAGCCGCGCACGATTTGCTGCGCCGCCACTTCAGGCGTTATCAGCGCCGGCATCTTGAACGCGTTTTGCGCCGTCAGCGGGGTCTCGACAAAACCCGGGTTGATGATCGACACGCCCATGCCCAGCGGCGCCAGGTCCAGGTACAGCGTCTCGGCCATGTTGATGAGCGCAGCCTTGGTGGGCCCGTAGGCCAGTGACTGCGGCAGACCCCGGTAACCCGCCACGCTGCTGACCAGGCTGATGTGCCCGGGCCGCCCCGCCTTGGCCTGCGCCAGCATGTGCGGCAGCACGGCGTCGAGCATCACCAGCGCGCCCACCTGGTTGACCTGCACATGGCGCTGGGCCACGTCCAGGTCAAAGTCGGTGGCGCGCATGGCGCTGTAGGTGCCGGCGCAATACATGGCCAGGTCGATGCGGCCGTAGACGCTGGTGATGTGCCTGGCCGCGTCGTGCATGGCGTCGCGGTCGGTGGCGTCCAGCGCCATGGCGTCGCTGCGGCCGTGTTGTGCCACAAAGGTGTCGAGCGCGTCGCGGTTGCGGGCGCTCACGATCACCCGTGCGCCCAGGCCATGCAGCCGCGAAGCCGTGGCGCGGCCGATGCCGGTGGACGCACCCACCAGCCACACCGTGCGGCCGGCCCAGCTGCTGATGCGGGGGTTCAGGGGCATGAAGGCGCCATCACTTCTTGGTGAAGGACAAAGTGACCTCACCCAGCCGGATGCCGAATTTGCTCATCACCGCCTTGTTGAGCATCACACGCTCGTCCATCAGGTACATCCAGTCGTCAAACTGCACCTCGTAGACCTTGCCGTCCACGGGCAGGCTCAGCGTGTAGCGCCAATTCAGCGCATTCCCGGCGGCGCGGCCTTCGGCCACGCCCACCACGTCGTCGGCGCGGCCGCTCCAGCGGCCGCCGCCTTCGTCAGTGAGCTTCCACACACGGCGTTCGGTCTTGCCGTCGCTGTAGGTAAAGCGTTCGTCCAGCGTGCCTTGTGCGCCCTGCCAGGTGCCGGTCATCTGCACCACAAAGCGCCGCACCACCTTGCCATTGCGGTCGGTAAACAGGCCGTGCGCCACGAGGTCGCCGTTGAAGTAGGTCTTCAGGTCGAGCTGTGGTTTTTCGGCCGCGTAGTCGGCCGGCGTGGGTGAGGCGCAACTGGCCAGCAGCGCGGTGGCGGCCAGCAACGCCAGGGCGCTGCGGCGGCCCTTGAAGAGCAGGTTCATGTCGGGGCTTTCGGGTTGATCCACAGGGTCCACAGCAGCGCGGCGGCGCAGAGCTTCAGCGCGCAGGGCAGCAGGCAGTAGGCGAGCGTCAACGCATGCAGCGCGGCTTCATCACGGCCGCCGGGTGCGTAGCCCCACGCGGCGAGCAGGGGCAGGGCAATGCCGGCGGCCAGGGCCAGGTTGAGCTTGGTGGCAAAGTTCCACCAGCCAAAGTAGGCGCCTTCAAGCTGCTGGCTGTGTCCCGCGCGCTGTATGACGCCGGCCAGCAGCGCGCCCGGCAGCGCCAGGTCGGCGCCCAGGGCCACGCCGCTGGCCACGCACACGGCGGCATAGGCGGCCACGTCGCCCGCGCCCAGCAGCGCGGCCCAGGCAAAGCTCGTGATGGCCAGCACCATGCCCGCCAGCCAGGCCGGCGCCAGGCCAAAACGGGCCACCACACGCACCCACAGCGGCAGGCTCAAGGCGCCGGCGGCAAAGTAGCTGGCCAGGAACAGTGGCTCATAGGCCTGCGCCTGCAGCCGGTCACGTATGAAAAACAGTACCAGCGTGGCCGGCACCGCGCTGGCCACGCCGTTGACCAGGTACACCGCCAGCAGGCGCCTGAAGGCTGGCGTGTGCAGCGGTGCCAGCAGGCTGGTTGGCGCAGCCTGCTGCGTGTGCGTGTGCATGCGCGGCTGCGGCGCCTTTGTCAGCAGCGCCACCGCCACCACCAGCGCCAGCGCGAAGGTGATGGTGGCCACCGACAAGCCGGCCACCGACGGCAGCACGCTGGCCACCAACACACCCAGCAGCGCCAGGCCGTCACGCCACGACACGATTCGTGCGCGCTGGCATTCGTCACAACCCAGCCTGGCGCCCCAGGCCTCGTGCCGCACCGACAACACGCTGTAGCTCAGGTAGGTGATGGCCAGCAGCGCGGCGCACCACACCAGCAGTGCCGTGCTGCCCTGCACGGCCGGGAAAAAGAGCCCCCTGAAACCCGCCATCAGCACCAGCGCCGCCAGCACGGCAGCGCCCAGCACACGCGTGGCGGAGTGGCCAAACCAGCCGTCCACCCAGCGGCCGATCAGCGGGTCGGCCACGGCGTCGAGCAGGCGTGCGCCCAGCAGCAGCGCGCCCAGCGTGGCCAGCGGTATGCCAAATTCGCTGGCGTAGTGGTTGGGCAGCACCACGTAAAGCGGCAGCGCCACAAAGGCCAGGGGCAGGCCCAGGCCGCCGTAGGACAGGCCCTGCGCCCAGCCGCCGCGCCACGCAGGCGCCGCCATGGCGGCGCTCACTGGGCTGCCCTTCGCGCTGCGCGCAACTGGATGAGCGCTTGGGAGCGGCCCGGCGCGGTCACTGGACTACCCTCCGCGCAAGGCGCTGCGGTATGAGCGCTTGGGAGCGGCCCGACGCGCTCATGGGCGCGAGGTGCCCAGCAGCGACAACCGCAGCGCAGGCTCGGAGGTTTGCGCCGAAAGCCAGATGCCCATGAAGCGCTGCGCCAGGGCCAGGTCGGCCATCTCTCCACGCAGGCTGCCGTTGGCATACAGGCGCAGCGGCTGGCCGGGCTGGTGCAGGGCGGTGAGGCGGTCACCCGCTTGCACATCGGGCACCAGGCGGGCCAGCGTGGCTTGCCAGCGTTCGGCCGTGGGGGTGTCGATGGCGCCTTGGCGCCGAATCTCTTGCAGTGAGCGTTCGGCGATCAATGCGCCGTCCAGCGCGCGGGCGTATTCAATTTCCAGCGCCAGCGGTTGCTGGGCCCATGTGGTGGCGTCAAGTGCCTGGGCGCTGGCGCTGGCGCCGGCCCAGAGCCGGGCGTCGTATACACGCAAGCCCATGAAACGCAGCCGGCCTTGACCCTGCAGCCGCGCGCCGGGCAGGGCCGCGCCCACCTCGGCGGGCACGGGCACCGCCGGTGCCCCGTTGGCCCGGGCCGCGCCGGCCCACAGCGCTGCCGCAGCCAGGAAATGGCGGCGTTGCAGGCGCATCAAACCGGCCGCCGCAGCGTGAACTGCATGACGTTGGTGTTGCCCGTGGCAAAGGCCGCCTCGCAGTACGCCAGATAGAACTCCCAGATGCGCATGAAGTGCGTGTCAAAGCCCAACTGGCGCACCTGGCCGTCGCGTGCCAGAAAGGCCGCCCGCCAACGGCGCAGCGTCTCGGCGTAGTCGGCGCCAAAGGCCAACTCGTGGCTCAGCTCCAGCCCGGCGCGGCGGGCCTCGGCGCGGAAGGCGCTGGGGCTGGGCAGCAGGCCGCCAGGAAAGATGTACTGCTGGATGAAGTCGGTGGACTTGACGTAGCGGTCAAACAAGTCGTCGTGAATGGTGATGGTCTGGATGCAGGCGTGCCCACCCGGTTTGAGCTTGCTGCGCAGCGTGGCAAAGAAGCTGGCCCAGTACTCGCGGCCCACGGCTTCAAACATCTCGATGCTGGCGATGGCGTCAAAGGGCTCGTCATCGATGTCGCGGTAGTCCTGCAGCCGCAGGTCCACTTGGGCGCCAACGCCGGCGCGGTGCACGCGCTCCTGCGCGTAGGCCAGTTGTTCGGTAGACAGTGTCACGCCGGTCACGCGGGCGCCAAATTCGGCGGCAGCGGTTTCGGCCAGCGCGCCCCATCCGCAGCCAATTTCCAGCAAGCGCTGGCCGGGCTGCACGCGGCATTCGCGAAGCGCGCGCCGCACCTTGGCGGCCTGGGCCTGGGGCATGGGCTGCGCCAGGTCGCCTTCAAAGAGCGCGCTGGAGTAGTTCATCGTTTCGTCCAGCCACTCGCGATAGAACTTGTTGCCAAGGTCGTAGTGGGCGTGGATGTTTTTCTTGCTGCCGCTGCGTGAATTGCGGTTGAGCAGATGCTTGATGCGGTGCGCCAGCGAGCCCCACCAGGTGCCGTAGACCATCTTCTCCACCGCATCGCGGTTGGCGATGAAAAGCGTCAGCAGATCCACCAGGTCGGGGCTGCTCCAGTGGCCGTCTATCCAGCTTTCGGCGAAGCCTATGTCGCCCGACTTGAGCACGGCACTGCAAAGCTGCCAGTTGTGCAGCCGCAGTGACGCGCGCGGCGCCTGGCCGCTGCCAAAGTGCGCTTGCGAGCCGTCTGGCAATTGCAGGTCCAGCGTGCCCACGCTCAGCTGCTTGAGCAGGCGGAAGACCGCGCGTGCGGCGGCGGGCGCGGTCTCGGGCAGTGCAAAAGGGGATGCGGTGGAAGTGGTCATGGCACTCGCGGTGTCAACGGGTGATAAAGGTCTGCGGCGCCGCAGGCTTGCTGAAGAAGGGCACACGCTTGGCCCACAGCTGCAGCGCATGCCAGTGGATGCGCAGCAGCACGCCCACGGTCATGAGCGGCATGCCAAAGAAAGCCCGGCGTGTGGCCGCAGCAGTCAACGGCTGCAGTTGGCCGCTGACGCTGGTTTCGATCAGCGGGCCGGCGTCGTTGTCGTGGTCGATGCGGGCCACGGTGCGGTCTGCCGTGCGCATGAAGCGGAAGCGATAGTTGCCTTCCACACTGCAAAACGGCGACACGTGGAAGACCTTTTGCGCCACCAACTCGCGGCCATAGGCCAGCTGCGGGCCGGTGAGCAGGTAGCAGTGGCGTTCGCCAAAGGTGTTGTTGACCTCGGCCACGATGGCCGCCAGCGTGCCGTCGGGGCGGTGGCAGTGCCAGAAGCTGACGGGCTTGAAGGCATAACCTGCCACACGTGGGTAGGTGTGCAGCCAGGCCTCGCCGGCGGCGTCTTGCACGCCTTCGGACTGCAGCAACTCGTCCAGCCAGGCCAGGGCGTCTTCGCGGCCGTCACCGTGGTCGCGGTCAAAGAAGCTGAGCAGGCCAAAGCGGTTGCGGCGCAGCGTGCTGCTGGGCGCCGCGCGCAGCGTGCGCATGGGCAGCATCAAGAAGTAGGTGGGGTAGTCAAAGGCATGCACGCGCGGGCGCAGCCGGCGGTGGCGCACCACGCCCATGCCGATCAACGCCTGGGCTGTGTTCACGCGGCCGCCCTCTGCACGCTGGCCTGGGTGGCCAGGCCACGCGCTCGCAGGCCCTGGACCACGGCCAACCCC
The DNA here is from genome assembly GCA_964620975.1 of uncultured Rubrivivax sp. Lineage (GTDB taxonomy): Bacteria > Pseudomonadota > Gammaproteobacteria > Burkholderiales > Burkholderiaceae_C > Rubrivivax. The sequence continues at coordinate 6,059 of CAZUKT010000221.1, forward strand.
GACATCAGGCCGTCTTCGTGGAAGCCGTATCGCGTCCAGGCACCGGCAAACCACACGCCGCCTTGCCCCTGAATTTGCGGCAGCTGCCGTTGCGCCGCGATGGCCGCTTCGTCGAACACGGGGTGGTCATAGTCGTACTCACCGATCACGGTGGCAGGGTCAATGGGCCGCGCCGGGTCGGGGTTCAGCGACACCAGCACCGGCTGCTGCCAGGGCAGTGGCTGAAGGCGGTTGATCAGGTAGTGCAGGCACACCGCAGCCTGCTCGCGGCCGGTGTGTGTGGCGCGGGCGTAGTTCCACGCCGCCCAGGCCAACTTGCGCTGCGGCAGCACGCGGGTGTCGGTGTGCAGCACCGCGCGGTTGGGGTGGTAGCGGATGGCGCCCAGCACACGGCGCTCGGCGGCCGAGGCGTCTTTCAGCAGCGCCAGGCTCTGGTCGCTGTGGCAGGCCAGCACCACGTCGTCAAAGTGCTCGCTGCCGGCGTCGGTGGCCACCACCACGCCCGTGCCGCCGTCGGCGCGGGTCAGACGCCTGACGCTGCGCACGGGGCTGCGCAGGCGCGCATCCGGGATCTGCTTGAGCATTTCGGCCACGTAGGTCTTGGCGCCGCCGCGCACGGTGTGCCATTGCGGCCTGTTGGTGACCTGGATGAGCCCGTGGTTGTGGCAGAAGCGCACCATCGTGGCGATGGGAAACCGCAGCATCTGGTCCGTGGGGCAAGACCAGATGCAACCGATCATGGGCAGCAAGTACCAGTCGCGGAAAGGCGCGCCAAAACGCTCGCGGTCAAGAAAGTCGCCAATGGGTTCGGCCAGCGCGGTTTCGGCACCGGCCTGGGCCAATGCGGTGGCCAATTTGTTGAAGCGCAACACGTCGGCCAGCATGCGCAAGAAGGCGGGCCGCAGCAGATTGCGGCGTTGGGCAAAGACCGTGTTGAGGTTGCTGCCGCTCCATTCGAGCCCCTGCTGAGGCACCTGCACAGAAAACGACATGTCCGACTTGGCCGTGGCCACACCCAGGTCGGCAAAGAGCTGGATCAGGTGCGGGTAGGTGCGCTCGTTGAAGACCAGGAAACCCGTGTCCACGCCGTGCGTGATGCCGCCCAGCGTGACGTCTACCGTGTGCGAATGGCCGCCAAAGTAGTGGCCGGCTTCAAACAGCGTGACCTGCGCCTGCCCGGCCAGCGCGTGCGCCACGGCCAAGCCAGAGATGCCCGAGCCGACAACGGCCACGCGCTTCATGGCGTACCCCCCAGACAGACAAAAGGGGTGCTGCCCGTGCAGGCAGCACCCCTGGGTGAAAAGACCGCCGTGCGGCGCCCCGGAACGAACGAGGGAGGGA
>CAZUKT010000221.1:7409-7649 GCA_964620975.1 uncultured Rubrivivax sp.
AGAAGCGTTCCGGGATTTCAGCCAGAAGACCTGGCCGGCCGCACAGCAGTGAAAGCGTCGACGTCCAGGCCCATATGCAAGCCGAACGTGAACGTAGGACGAACGTGCCCCTTGAAAGTTCCGCCACCGGGCCGGCGAAGACGTAAAGAAGTTTGAATCGCGTCGATCGGCGTTGCATGGACGGGTGGGTGCGCATGGCAAGGAATCCTGCGTTTTGGGGGCCCCATCGGCCCGAAGAAA
>CAZUKT010000222.1:0-7642 GCA_964620975.1 uncultured Rubrivivax sp.
GGCAGCCGACCCGCGCAGCGCCCCGGCACTGCAAGCAAGCAATCAACCCCCACCATCAAGCGGCAGCACATCCCAAGCCCCCTCACCCCAGCCCTCTCCCGCCGGCAAGAGACGGGGCAGCCACCAGCGCTGCCGGCTGTTGCAGCGGTTTGCCCGTGCGGTACACCGTGGCCGACAGGTTGGCGATGTGCACACCGTTGTCGGCCCGTGTCACCTCGATGCGGTAGATGCCCAGCTTGCGGGTCATGGACACCTCGCTGGCTTTGGCCAGCAGCACCGTGCCCTGCCGCACGCCCACGCTGATGCTGATGTGGCCGTCTATCAGCACCGCGATCTCGCCGTGTGAATTGCAGGCCATGCCCAGCGCGGTGTCGGCCAGTGAAAAGATGGCGCCGCCGTGGCAGCCGCCGTTGAAATTGATGTGCTCGGGGCCCACCGTCATCTGCACCGTGGCGTGGCCTTTGCCGGCCGCCACCAGTTGCAGGCCCAGGTGGTGTGCATAGGCGTCGGCGGCAATGGCCAGGCGCGAAATGGCCAGGCCCTTGCGTTCGTCCACACTGCCGTGGCGCGTGGCGCGTGGCGTGCGCGCCAGCAGCCAGCCGGCCACGGCATCAACACCTTCACCCACCAGCGCCTGCGTGCAAAACACCGGCGTGGTGGCGGCGTGACTGCGGCGCAGCGCCAGCATGGCGTGCAGGTCGGATTCCGTGCGCTGCGCATCGGGCAGGTCGGCCTTGCTCACCACAAAGGCGTCGGCAATTTCCAGCAGACCGGCCTTGATGGCCTGCACGTCGTCGCCCAGCCCCGGTGGGCACACCACCAGGCGTGTGTCGGCCACCTGCGTGATTTCCACCTCCGACTGCCCCGCGCCCACGGTTTCGACGATGACGGTGTCGTAGCCCGCCACGTCAAACACGTCCACCACGTCGCGCGCCGCGATGGACAGGCCGCCCAGGTGCCCACGCGACGCCAGCGAGCGTATGAACACACCGTCGTCGTTCTGGTGCTCACCCATGCGGATGCGGTCGCCGAGCACCGCACCACCGCTGAAGGGGCTGGACGGGTCCACCGCCACCACGGCCACGGTCTTGCCCCGTGCGCGCAGCGCCTTGATCAGTGCCGACACCAGCGTGGACTTGCCACCCCCCGGTGGCCCGGTGACGCCCACGACGTGCGCCCGGCCGGCCTGCTGCGCCAGCGCCGCACGCAGCGCCGGGGCATGGCTGGTGCCGTTTTCCAGCGCGGTGATGGCGCGGCCGATGAGCCGCCGGTCGCCGGCGCGGACAGCCGCCAGCGTGTCGGCCACCGACGGCGCTGTGGCGTGCGGGTGTGGGTGTGGGTTCGTTTGCAATGGCGCGCCCATCAGACCACGGTCAGCGGTTGGCCAAAGCCCAGTTCACGCCGCAGCGTGCCGCAGATTTCTCCGTGTGTGACACCCGCTTCGGCCGCAGCCACCACCTGGGCAAAGATGTTCTGGTCCTTGGACTGCGCAGCGGCCGCCAGCGCATCAATCGCCCGGGTCACGTCGGATGGAGAACGTTGCGCCTTGAAGGCCGCCAGTTGCGCCAGGTAAGCCTGCATGCGCTGCGGCTCGGGGTAGGCCAGTGACGGGTAGTCGGCCGGGTTTTCGTCCACCTGGTAGGCATTGACACCCACGATGGTCTGCGCACCGCTTTCCACCTTTTTCTGGAAGGCCAGCGCCGAGTCGCCGATGAGGCGCTGCACCAGCCCCTGCTCCACCGCTGCGTACATGCCACCGACACCGTCGATGCGTGTGATCAACGCGTTGATCTTGGCCTCCATCGCGTCGGTGAGCGCTTCAACGTAATACGAGCCGCCCAGCGGGTCGATGACGTCGGTGAGCTGCGCCTCTTCACGCAGGATGTTCTGCGTGGCCACGGCAATGCGTGCCGCTTCGGCGGTGGGCGTGGAAAAGACTTCGTCATACGAATCGGTGTGCAGCGACTGCAGCCCACCCAGGATGCCGGCAATGGCCTGCGTGGTGACACGCGCGATGTTGTTCAGCGGCTGCTGGCGCGTCAGGTCCACGCCCGATGTCTGGCCATGGAACTTGAAGCGCCAGGAACGTGGGTCCTTGGCACCAAAACGCTCGCGGGCCAGGCGCGCCCAGATGCGGCGCCCGGCGCGGAACTTGGCCACTTCTTCAAACAGGCTGATGGAGATGTCGAAGAAGAAGGTGAAGCGCGGCAAAAAGACGTCGGGGTCCATGCCGCGTGCCAGGCAGTCTTCAGCGTACTGGATGGCCGAACACAGCGTAAAGGCCATGGCCTCGGCCGGCGTGGCGCCGGCCTGCTGCATGTGCTGGCCCACGATGGAAAGCGGGTTCCAGCCCGGCACGTGTTCATTGGCGTACTGGATGTGGTCCACCACGATGCGCCGCGCACCACGCAGCGATATGCGAAAGAACATGTGGTTGGCCACAAAGTGCGAGATGCAGTCGCTCTGGTTGGACGTGCCGGTGATGCGGCTCCAGGGCACACCACGCTTCTTGGCCAGCGCCAGCTCAAAGGCCAGCAGCGTGAAGGGCGCGGGGTCGTTCAGCGCGGTGGAAATGTCGCCAATGGGCACGCCGTCAAAAGCCCGTGCCATGTCGTCCACGTGGTTGACCACGGTGCCGCAGGTGCCCAGCAGCTCGGCCGGCACGGCGTCGGCGTCGTAGCCGCGAAAGACCGAATTGCAGGGCAGGAACGACAACGCCGACGCACCCAGCGCCAGCAGTTCCTTGACACGCAGGTTGTAGTCCTCGGGCACGCCCAGGCCCACCAGTTGCCGCTGCGACCAGCTGCGGCCGCGGTACATGCTGGCGTAGATGCCGCGTGTGTAGGGGTACTCGCCGGGGAAGCCCAGTGGCTCGGCACCTGCCGCGCCCGCACCACTGTGCGCCGTGTACAGCGGCAGCAGTGCAATGCCAGATCGGTTGAACACCGTGGCCGCGCCAGGTGCGGCCGCGTCAAAGGCCTTTTGCCAGCGCGCCTGGGCTTGCGCCAGGTCTTCGGTGGCGAGGGTGGGCGCGTGGCCCAGCGGCGCGTTCATGCGGCGGCTCCTTGGGGCTGCCTGGGCGTGTGCGGATGGGCACGCTCGTGCGCCAGCCGGCGCACGGTGCTGACGATGTCGTCCAGGTCAGCACCCGGATGAAACACCCGCGACACCCCCGCCGCCAGCAGCGCGGCTTCGTCCTTGGCCGGCACGATGCCGCCCACGATGACCGACACGTCGCCCAGCCCCGCAGCGCGCAGCGCGTCCATCAGGCGCGGCACGATCAGGTGGTCGGTGGCCAGTGACGAGATCCCGATCACGTCGGCGTCTTCTTCGGTGGCCAGCTTCACCACACTGGCGATCTCTTGCCAGGGCGGTGTGTAGATGACTTCCATGCCAGCGTCGCGCAGCGTGGCGGCCACCACGCGGCTGCCCCGGTCGTGGCCGTCAAAGCCGATCTTGGTGACGATGACCTTGGGCGGGCGTTCAGACATTCTGTGTCTCCCTGAGAAAAGTGATGAACTTGCGCGCCAGCACACGCGGTGAATCGGCACCCGATGGCTGGTACCAGAAGCGGCTCCAGTTGAGCGCGCCCAGCAGCATCAACCGCAGTGCGCCCCGGTCGGTGCGCGGTGGCAGCGGCAGCGCGCGCACCAGCGCCTGCCAGCGTGCCTCGTAGCGGCAACGCTGCTCGCGCAGGCGCCCGGCCACCTCGGGCACGTCTTGCGGCAGCACGCGGATCAGCACCTGGGCGTAGGGGCTGTCGCGCAAGATGGTTTCCAGGTGCGCCGTGCAGGCGGCTTCCAGCGTGGCCCAGGGGTCAGCCGCACGCGCCAGGCTGGCGCCGGTGGCGGCCGCCACGGCTTCGTCGAGCTCACGCACGCCGGCCTCGTAGACGGCCACCAGCAACTGCTCCTTGGACGGAAAGTGGTAGTACAGCGAGCCCGGTTTCATGCCCGCACCCAAGGCGATTTCGCGCATCGTGGTGCCGGCGTAGCCGCTTTGTGCAAAGCGCAAGGCGGCCGCGTCAAGCAAGCCGCCCAGGCGGTTGTCGGCACGGGGCACGGGGGTGTGCGTGGCGGCGGGGGCCAGGGCTGCTGCGTTGCGGGTCATGGTGACGATGAAGCGGGGGCTGTTGGCGTTTTGGTGGCGGGCGGCGGGCGGCGGGCGGCGGGCGGCGGGGAGTGGGCAGTGGCCAGTCGCCAGTGGGCGGTGGGCGACCGGCACGCTGGCCGCTGCTGGGGCAACCCGACCAATCGGCAAGACAGCCCCGTCAAGCGCAAGGAATCTGCAAAGCAAACGTTCGTTAGGTTAAAGCTTAGCCGATGGCGCACCGGGCCGTCAAGCCGCCGGCTGTGCCTTGCGGGGCGCACCAGGCCGGCACAAAAGCACGTCGCCACCGGGTGCGGTGGGCGCAAAAGCGGCTGCCAGGCATAGCATCTGCCCATTGACAAAGGCACACCCGCGTGAAAGCCGGGGTCGCAAAGCCACCGGTCTAAAGCCTGCAAGGGCCACGACAGCGGGGTTGCCACTGCAGCACCACGCCGGCCTTGTGCCCCTGGGTGCCGCACGGCGCGCCGCCCGGTGCGCCGGTGCAACCTGCTTCGGATTCCGTTGGTTTGGCCCCCCGGCTGCGCCCACCACGGAAACCACCATGAAGCCCAGCCGCACACCCACTGCAACGCAGCCCACGCCCCAAAGCAAACGGCCATCTGTCAACGTGGCCCACCTGCCCAGCGTGGCCGCGCTGGCCGCAGGCCTGCTGCTGGCCGCCTGCGGTGGCGACACGCTGGAGACCGAAGCCACTGCGCCTGACGTGTCACCGCTGTACGAGTTGGCCGCCGTGATTCCGCCGGAGCCCAGCGACATGGACGCCGACGGCTCCGCCGCGTCGGCCGGCCAGCCACCCGGCCGCGCCACGCTGCTGGACGCCCCGGCTGCGGGCGCCGAGCCTGACAACGCCGACAGCCTGCGCCGCCGCATCCAGGCCGCCCCGGTGGACGGTGACCGTGCCACGGCCAGCGGCAGCAACCCGGCGGCCACGGCCACGGCCGCCGCCACCTACTACACCGTGGCTCAGGTACGCGCCGCCTACGGGCTGGACAAGCTGCCTGCCGCCACGTCAGCCAACAAAGGGGCCTACCAGGGCTCGGGGCAGACGATCGCCATCGTCGGCGCCTTCCACAACCCCAACATCGCCAACGACTTGCAGGTGTTTTCTGCCAAGTTCGGCCTGCCCACCTGCACGGTGCTGGCCGTGGCCGCCACCGCCAAGCTGCCGCTGGCCAAACCGGCGGCCGGCGCGGGCTGCAGCCTGGCCGTGGTGCACGCCACGGCGGCGGGCGGCATCACCACCCGGGCCCCGGCCGTGAATGCGGGCTGGAAGACCGAGACCTCGCTGGACGTGGAATGGGCCCACGCCATGGCGCCCATGGCGCGCATCATCCTCGTGCAGGCCGCGTCGGCGGGCAGTGCCGACCTCACCGGCGCGCTGACGCTGGCGGCCAAACTGGGCGCCACGGTGGTGAACATGAGCTGGGGCGCTGGCGAGTTCTCCGGCCAGGGCAGCCTGGATCGCTACTTCCAGGCGGCGGGCGTGAGCTACATCGCGGCGTCGGGCGACAGCGGACGCGGCGTGTCGTGGCCGGCCGTGTCACCGCATGTGCTGGCTGTGGGGGGCACCACGCTGGCCGCCAGCGGCAGTGCGCGCAGCGAAACCGCCTGGGCGGGTTCGGGCGGCGGCATCAGCGCCTACAACGCCGCGCCGGCCTGGCAAGGCGGCGTCAAGGTCACCAGCACCACCGGCGCCGTGGCCACGGCCACCAAACGTGTGCTTCCCGACGTGGCCTTCAACGCCAACCCCAGCAGCGGCCAACTCGTCTACGTGACACCGGCCAGCGGCACCAACGGCTGGCTGGTGGCCGGTGGCACGAGCATTGGCGCGCCGCAGTGGGCCGGCCTGGTGGCCGTGGCCAACGCCGTGCGCGCCGGCAAGGGCAAGGCGCCACTGGGCATGCTGGGCACGCCGGTGTACCGCAGCATTGCCGCCAACGCCAGCCTGTACGCCGCCAACCTGCTGGACGTGAAGACGGGCGCCAACGGCACCTGCAAGGGCTGCAGCGCCACCACGGGCTACGACCTGGTCACCGGCCTGGGCACGCCCCACGCGGCCAGGCTGGTGGACGTGCTGGCCGGCTTGTGAGTCTGCGCCCGTGGCATCGGATCAGGGCGCCCGGGCCAGGCGGTCACTTCGCGCCCATGGCGTCCAGCCGCCTGGCAGCTCCCTTGTGGCCCTGTGCCGCTGCCAGGCTGAACCAGTAGGCCGCCCCGGGCCGGTCCACCGGGCCACCCAGACCTTCCAGCAGCACTTCGCCGGCCAGGAACTGCGCTGCATCCAGCCCCAGGCTGGCCGCCAGTTGCAGCACCTGGCGCGCCCAGGCTTCGTCGTGGGGCGGGTCCAGGCCTTGCACCGCCCGCGCCGCCAGTTGCAGCATGGCGCCAGGCTCGCCTTGGTTGGCCGCGGCCCGCCACCAGCGCACGGCCTGGTCCACATCCTTTTCCGCGCCCTCGCCGCGCGACAGTTGTTCGCCCAACACCACCTGCGCCGAGGAGTCACCCAATTCAGCACCTTGGCGGGCGTGGGTCAAGGCCTTGCCGAGGTCGGGGTCCAGACCCAGTGCACCGTCGCGGTAGAGCACCGCCAGCAGGTAGTGCGCATGGGCCCAGCCCTGCGCAGCCGCCTTGTCCCACCAGGCCAGGGCCTGCGGGATGTCGGGCGGCAGGCCGCCCTCACCCTGCAGCAGCTGAACGGCCAGGTCGCTCTGCGCCTGCGCCACACCGGCCTCGGCCATGCGGCGGTAGACCGCCTGGCCGGCCGCCACGTCACGGGGCCGGCCCACGCCCCGGATCTGAGCCATGGCCAACAGGAGCTGCGCCGGCTGGTGCCCGGCGGCTGCGGCCTTGGCCAGGCTGGCCAAGGCGGCCTTGACGTTGGTGGCCGTGCCCAGCCCAAACAACTGCGCCCGCGCCCAAGCCACCTGCGCCAGCGGATCGCCGCGCGCCGCGGCGCTGCGAAACAGCCCGGCGGCCTGCACCAGATCGCGGCCCTGGGTGCGACCTTCCACCAGCGTCTGGCCCAGCACCACCATGGCCAGCGTATCGCCTGCCTTGCTGGCGGTCTGCAGGGCCCGCAAGGCCGCGTCGTCCTGGTCGTGGCTGGCCACCCGGCCACTGAGCACCAGCGCCGCCTGCAGCACTGCCGCCCGCCGGTCACCCAGCGCCGCGGCCTGGGTCAGTTGCTCGTAGGCGCGAGCTTCGTCGCGTGGCAGGCCCTGGCCGGTGAGTTGCAATTCGCCCAGGCGCCGCTGCGCCAGTGCGGGCTCGCGCTTTGCACGCGCCTGCCAGTCGGCCACGATCTGCGGCCACTCGGGCGGCGAACCGGCCGCAGCGCGGCGGCGCTGGCGGTCTTGCTGGTTGGCGGCCCCGGCGCTGTCGAGCACGGCTTCAATGATGCGCATGGGCGTGCCGATCTCGGCCCAGGCGCCGGCGCCCAGGGCCGAATCGGGCACGGCCGGGGCCTGTGCTGATGCAGCCAGGCCGATCAGGCCCAGCAAAGGGGGCAGCAGTGGGAGCACCATAAAGCGCA
>CAZUKT010000223.1:0-7615 GCA_964620975.1 uncultured Rubrivivax sp.
CACCCGCCCCCACACTCCTGGCGCGCTTGCTGCCCTTACGCTGGCCGCCATTGGCGTGGTTTATGGCGACATCGGCACCAGCCCGCTGTATGCGCTGAAAGAAGTCTTTGCGCACGGCCGCGTGGCCCCCACGCCCGACAACATCCTGGGCATCTTGTCGCTGGTGTTCTGGACGCTCACCGTGGTGGTGTCGCTGAAGTACGTGACGCTGATCCTGCGTGCCGACAACAACGGCGAAGGTGGCCTCATTGCCATGCTGGCCCTGGCCTCGCAGGCCGTGAAAGACCGCCCCGTGTTGCGCTAGCGGCTGCTGCTGCTGGGCATCTTTGGCACCGCCATCTTTTTTGGTGACGGCGTCATCACGCCGGCCGTCAGCGTGCTGGGCGCAGTAGAAGGTCTTGAAGTGGCCGCGCCGGGCCTGCACCGCTATGTGGTGCCCATTTCGCTGGTGGTGCTGACGCTGCTCTTTGTGGCGCAGCGTTTTGGCACAGCGGTGGTGGGCCGCATGTTTGGGCCCGTGACCCTGGCGTGGTTTGTGGTGCTGGCGCTGCTGGGTGTGAGCCACATCATCAAGAACCCGCACGTGCTGGTGGCCCTGTCGCCGCACTACGCGCTGGGCTTCTTGCTCCTGCATCCCGGCATCGCCTTCATCGCGCTGGGCTCGGTGGTGTTGTGCGTGACGGGCGCCGAGGCGCTGTACGCCGACCTCGGCCACTTCGGCAAGCGGCCCATACGCCTGGCCTGGTTTGTGGTGGTGATGCCGGCGCTGCTGCTCAACTACTTTGGCCAGGGCGCCATGCTGCTGGACCACCCGCAAAACGCCCGCAACCCGTTCTATGAGATGGCGCCGGAATGGGCCCTGTTCCCGCTCATCGGGCTGGCCACGCTGTCGGCCGTGATCGCGTCGCAGGCGCTCATCACGGCGGCGTTTTCCGTCACCAAGCAGGCCGTGCAACTGGGGTACATGCCCCGCATGCGGCTGCTGCACACCAGCGTTCGCGACACCGGGCAGATCTACGTGCCCTTTGTGAACTGGGCGCTGTATGTGTGCGTGGTGTTTGCGGTGGTGATGTTCGGCTCCAGCAGCGCGCTGGCCTCGGCCTACGGCATTGCCGTCACCATCGACATGACCATCACCACCGTGATGACCTTCTTCGTCACGCGCTGGGCCTGGAAGCTGCCGCTGCCGCTGTGCATTGCGGCCACGGGTGGCTTCTTGCTGGTGGACATCACCTTCTTTGCGGCCAATGCCGTCAAGGTGCTAGACGGTGGCTGGTTCCCGCTGCTCATTGGTGCGGCCATGTTCACGCTCATGGTGACTTGGAAGCAGGGCCGCCGCCTCATGGCCAAGCGCATGCACGAAGACGCCATCGAGTTGGAGCCCTTCCTTGAAAGTGTCTTCATCAGCCCGCCGGTGCGGGTCAGCGGCACGGCGGTGTTCCTCAGCGCCGAAGCGGGCGCCACGCCCGCGGCCATGCTGCACAACCTGAAGCACAACAAGGTGCTGCATGAGCAGAACCTGTTTGTGACTGTGCAGCACCATGAAGTGCCGTGGATAGGCTTTGACCGCCGCTGTGAAGTGCGCCCACTCAAACACGACTGCTGGCAGGTGACGCTGCACTTCGGCTTCAAGAATGACCCCGACGTGCCCGAAGCGCTGAAGCTGCTGCGCACCAGCGGCGTGGTGCTGGACGAAATGGACACCAGCTACTTCCTCAGCCGCGACACCGTGGTGCCCACCTTTGGCGGCGGCATGGCCATGTGGCGTGAAAAGATCTTTGCCAACATGCACCGCAACGCGGCGGCAGCGGCAGACTTCCTGAACCTGCCCACCAACCGCATCGTCGAGCTGGGCACCAAGGTCGAGATCTGAACGCCCCGGCCCACGTGGGCTGCCGGCCGCGCCCCTGAGCCGGCAGCCGGCTCTGCCGCCCGCCTAGGGCTGCGTCAAAGCCAGCGAATAGCGCCCCAGCGTTGCGCCCACGGCCCCACTGCCGTAGACCACACGCACAAAGTAGTGCCTGCCAAACGCGGTGCGGTTGCTTGTGCGCAGGGTGTCCACCCGGCCTTCGGGCTGGATGCTGGTGCCGATGACGCGCCCAACGCCGTCCAGCAGTTCCAGGTTGTAGTCGGCGCCCGCAGGCGAGGTGAGTGCTGCGGTGACAGACTGGCCGGGTTGCAGCGTGACGCGGAAGTGGTCGGCGTCACTCGTTTCGGCGTCGGCATGGGCGATGCTGCCGCTGACCAAGGCCGGTAGCTGTGGCACCGGCTGGGCATTGCTGAGGAAGTCGTTGGGCTCCACCTCGGCGAGCTGCAAGACGCCGGGCGCCACGATGTTCAGGAACGACGCCGCCACCGGCCCCCAGGTGCCACCCGTGTCTCGGGCGCGCACAAAAAGAATGTGCTTGCCCGCTGCCAGCCCCTGCGTCTTCAGGCTGGCCACCAGCGCTTCGGTGCTGCTGCTGAAGCTGCCGTCGGCAGCGGCCAGCGGCAGCGGCTTGGCGGCGGCGGCCCAGGGCGGCACGTCAATCGTGTATTCAGCGCCGGCAATGGCCTGCACGGCCTCGGCGCCATTGCTCTGGTTGAAGCGGGTGTCGGTGGCGCTGGCGTTGACGGCCACCGGCGTGCCCGCCGTGACGCCTGCACCGGCGGCGTCGCTGCCCAGCGTGAGCGTGGTGACGTCGGGACCGCCCGGCGTGATGTAGGGCGTGCGCACCACCTTGGCGGCGTAAATCAGCGCCGGCAGGTTGGTGGGCTTGGTGCTGTTGTTGTAGCTGGTGCAGCTTTCAAAGAACGAGGTGCCCAGTTCGATGGTGAAGCTGGCCACGCCGAGCTCGCCGTAGCTGGGCGCGTCGCTGGTGCCGTCGGTGGGGTACAGGCCTATCGACTGCTGCGGTGTGTAGCCATTGAACCAGGCCAGGCGCCGCCCCAGGGTCTGCAACGCCGGGCCGTTGGGTGCGGGGGTGTCCACCTCGCCCCAGGGCCACAGCACGAGCTGGCTGTAGCTGTGGATGTCCAGATGGATGCCGCTGGTGTCGGCCGGGGCAGCGTCGTTGACGCCGGGCCCGCGGCGGTCGGGCCACAGGCTGCGGGTGTAGCTTTCCAGGGCCTGGGTTTCGGGCTCGCTGCCGGCCGACGGCCCCCGGTAGGTGAGGTTGCAGGCCGAGCCGCTGGAGCCCACGCCGCCCGTGCTGTTCCAGGAGAAGCTGAAGTTGCGGTTGAGGTCGATGCCGCGGTTGTTGCTGTTGCTGCAGTGGTTGTTGTTGACGTTCTTGCGCCACGACAAACCGGCCTCGGCGCGTTTGCGGCCGTCGGGGTTGGTGTGCAGCATCAGGTGCACTTCATGGTGGTCCAGGATCCACGTGGCGTCGGCATTCACGCCGTAGCCGTTGACCAGCCAGCGCGCAAATTCCAGCACCAGCGGCGCGGTGGTGTATTCACGGGCATGGATGGCACTGTTGACCAGCAGCTTGGGCTTGTCGCCGGCAATGGCGCGGTTGGTGAGCCGGAGCACCTTCATGTCGTAGCCGCCGCTGCCCTGTGTCTTGAGCCAGGAGCTGCCCGCGCTGGCCCACACGGCCAGCGTGGGCTTGGCGGCGATCAGGGCGTCGCCCGCGGCAAAGGTCTCTTCCACGGTTTCGTAGCAGGCAAACCCTGGGATGCTCTGCGGCTCGGGCGCCCCGGCCACGCGGCGGGTGCGCTCGATCTGGAAGCCTGTGAGGGCCTGGTTTCGGCGCTGGATGAATTCGGCCGCACGTTCAAAGCGAAAGCCAAACCCACGCAGCCGGTCCATGTCGGCGGCGTCAAGCTGCAGGATCAGGAAGCCGCGTTTGTAGTCGGTTTCCAGCAACTGGGCATGAAAGGAAATGGCCGCCTTGCGGGCCACCGCCAAGCTGGGGAAGTAGGCCTTGTAGACGTTGTCGACCAGCTTTTCTTCTTCGAGCTCCTGGAACACAGGGTCGGACTGCAGGGGTGCCGCCAGCGCGCCGCCGGACCACAAGGCAAAGGCCAGCGCACTGAGCGCAGCGGTGGTACTGGACATGATGCGGCTCCTGCGGTGCGGTGCGGCGCATCATAGGTGCGGCATGCCGGCCACCGGGCCGTTCAGCGAGTTGGGCGGACCTGCAAACAAGGGGGCGCCCCGGCCGGGCCTGTGCCCGGATGTGTGGCGCCGCAAAGCGCCCGTTGGGTCGCGTCAGGCCGCCAGCAAGCCACTGAATAGGGGGTCGTGCCGCGTGCGGGGCCGGTAGCGGCCTACACGGCGCGCGATTTCGGCAATGTGCTCTGGCGTGGTGCCGCAGCAGCCACCCACAATGTTCAGGAAGCCGGCGCGGGCAAACTCTTCCATCAGGTTGCCGGTGACTTGCGGCGTTTCGTCAAAGCCGGTGTCGCTCATGGGGTTGGGCAAACCGGCGTTGGGGTAACAACTGACGTAGGTGTCGGCCGCCACCTTGCTGAGTTCTTCAATGTAGGGCCGCATCACGGCCGCGCCCAGCGCGCAGTTCAGGCCTATGGCCAGCGGTTTGGCGTGGCGCACGCTGTGCCAGAAAGCGGCCACGGTCTGGCCGCTGAGGATGCGGCCCGAGGCGTCGGTGACGGTGCCCGAAATGACCACGGGCAGGCGCTGCCCGGTGTCTTCCATCAGCTCGTCGAGCGCAAAGATCGCGGCCTTGGCGTTGAGCGTGTCAAAGATCGTTTCCACCAAAAAAAGGTCGCAGCCGCCTTCAAGCAAGCCTTCGGCCTGCTCGCGGTAGGCAGCGCGCAGTTCGTCAAAGCTGACGTTGCGGGCCCCCGCGTCGTTGACATCGGGGCTGATGCTGGCGGTACGTGGCGTGGGGCCCAGGGCGCCGGCTACAAAACGGGGTTTGTCGGGTGTGCTGTGGGCGTCGGCCGCCTGGCGTGCTATGCGTGCGGCGGCCACGTTCATCTCGCGGGCCACGTGGGCCAGGCCGTAGTCTTCTTGCGCGATGCTGGTGGCGCCGAAGGTGTTGGTCTCTATCAGGTCGGCGCCGGCGGCCAGGTACTGGCTGTGGATCTGGCCGATGACGTCGGGCCGTGTCAGCACCAGAAGATCGTTATTGCCCTTGAGGTCTTTGGGGTGCGCAGCAAAACGCTCGCTCCGGAAGTCGGCCTCGGTCAGTTTGTGACGCTGGATCATGGTGCCCATGGCACCGTCGATGATGGCAATGCGGTCTTGCAGCAGTGCGGCAAAGGCGGCGCCGCGGGTGTAGGCGGTGGGGTTCGCAGTCATGGGGTCATCCTGGGAGGTGGCCAACGCCCGCGCGGTGTTCGGCGGCACGGCGTTGGTGGTGCGTGTTGGCAGTCAGAGCCTGCGCTCGTGGTGGCGTTGCTTGCGGCGCTTTTGCAGTTGCAGGGTGGAGTTTCCATCACGGCCACCGCGGCGGCGTGCGCGGCGGCGCAGTTCCAGGTCAAGGGCCATCACCGACAGTACCAGAGGCACCACCACGCCGCCGGCCAGGCACAGCAGCGCGGCCGGTACCTCACGCTGGTAGACCGAGCCCACCTGGGCCAGCAGCCCGGCGCCGGCCATCAGGATCTCTTGCCCGGCCATCAATGAAAGCCCCAGCAATGCGGCACCACCCAGGCGCCAAAGCTGGCGCCGGCGGCCTTCGCGTGCGGCCGCAGAAAACGATATCCAGGTGGCCGCTGCAAAGCCCATCAGCAAGAAGACGCCGGCCACGGCCACAAATTCCATGCGCCAGATGACACCGGGCCTGAAGCCCACGGCCCACACCCAACCCATTTGCACGCCAGCCGCCAGCGCCGCCAGCAAGGCGCCTGCGCCCAGGATGGCGAGCACACGCTGGCTGCGCACGAGCAAAAAACACGCCGGCATGCAGCCCAGCATGGCCGCACCCCACAGCAGGAACACCCGGCCCAGCGGATAGCCCAGCGGAAACACCAGTGCCTCGGCCGACAAGGCCAGCACCATGGCGGAGCAGATGCCGGTGCCCATGGATGCGGCCGACAGCAGCACCGCGCGCCAGCTTTCGCGCAAGGCGGGCCGGCGCTGCGCTTCGCGCACCCAACCCAGGGCCACATAGGTGGCCAACATGCCCACGGCGGCAGCCAGCATCCACAGCAGCAGCGACGACTCAGAGGTATGGGCGGCGGATTCGGTCATTGCAAGGTGCGGTCAGCGCGTAGCCTCGCATCATCGCACTGCCAGGTGCCGAGCAACCGTGACAGACAACTCAATCCAACAGCGCGGCCGGCGCTGTCGGGTCAAAGAGCGACGCCCTGAAACCCACCGTGCCGTTGGGCGCCGTGCTCTGGCCCTCGTTGTCGGCATACAGGGCCAAGGCCGTGGCGCTCATGGGCCTGGCAAACAGGTAGCCCTGCAGTTCGTCGCAGCCCAGCTTGACGAGCATGTCGCGCTGCGACTCCGTCTCAACGCCTTCGGCCACCACCCGCATGTCCAGGGTGTGGGCCATCTGCACGATGGCTTGCACAATGGTCTGGGCCTCGCGGCTGCTGGCAAGGTCACTGACAAAGGCGCCGTCTATCTTCAGTTCAGCCGCAGGCAACCGGCGCAAAGATGCCAGGCTCGAATGCCCGGTGCCGAAGTCGTCAATGGACACATGCAGCCCTGCGCTGCGCAGCCGATCAAACGCAGCCCGTGTGTGGTGGGTGTCTTCCATGGCCACGGTTTCAGTGATTTCACACGTCAACCGGGCCGGTGGGATGCCGTGGCGCTGCAGGGCGGCCTGAATCTTTTCCACCAGGTCGTCCTGCCGCAGTTGATGCCCCGAGATGTTGATGGCCACGCGCATGCGCAAGCCGCGCTGCCGCCAAACGCCGGCCTGGCGGCAGGCTTCGTCAATGACCCACTGCCCCAGGGCCACGATCAGGCCGTGGCGTTCGGCCAGCGGTATGAACACCGCCGGGCTGACCATGCCGCGGCGCGGATGTTTCCACCGCATCAAAGCTTCGGCCGCCGTCACCAACTGGCTCTTGGCGTCTACCTTGGGCTGGTAGTACAGCTCCAGCTCACCCCGTTCCAGGGCATGCCGCAAGTCTTGCAACATCTCGGCCTGGTCACGCAGGTTCACGGCCATGGCCGGGTCAAAGTGCGCGTGGCAGGCGCCACCACCGAGCTTGACCGAACGCATGGCCAGTGCGGCGTGGGCCAGCAGCCGCGGCCGCGAGCCATGCTCGGGGTAGATGGCCACCCCCACGGAGGCGCTCATCCGCAGGCTCAGGGCTTCGACGTCAAACGGTGCCTGCAGACAATCTTGCAGTGCCGTGGCCGCCGCGTCGGCCTCAGCCAGGCCGCCGGCAAGCAACAGCGCAAACTCGTCGCTCCCCATGCGAGACGCCGCCGGCCCGCCGCCCACGACGGCCGCAATGCGCTGCGCGGCCTGCACCAGCAGGGTGTCGCCCACACGCAATCCGTAGGCTTCGTTGACAAAGCGGAAGTTGTCCAGCCCCAGGTACAAGACGGCCAGCGACTGGCCCGTGCGGTTGCAAGCCAACACCGCTTCGTCCAGGACCGACTCAAACTCGGGCCGCGTCATGAGCCCGGTCAGCCCGTCGCGCCCCCGCATCGCGTCAAGCCGCGCCCAGTCAGTGCGGCCTTCACCACGCAGGGCAA
>CAZUKT010000224.1:0-7602 GCA_964620975.1 uncultured Rubrivivax sp.
AAACTCACCAGCCTGGAGCGACAAACCCCGCTGCCCGCTGCGCCTGGTGTGCGCTGCGCTGCGCTTGCACCCACTGGGCCACCGGCGGACTGGCCAGGGCCAAGGCCGTGGCATGCCCGGCCGGCGTGGCTTCGGCCGGGTTGGCATCTGCAAGCGCAGCCAGGGGCACACGGCGGTACTCGCGGCCATAGCCGTCGCGTGCCAGCCAACCGGCGTCCACCAACCACCGGCGCAGTTCCACATGGTCGGTGTCCAAAAACGACGCAGCACCCGCCAATTGGCCTTTGAGCTCTTCATTGACCTGGCGCTCGCTCATGCCACCTTCAGGCAACCCGGCCCACACCAAGGCAAATACCAAGGCCTGCTGCGCAGTGGGCAGGCCACCCAGGCCCACCCCGCGTTTGAGCAGCAAAGCCACCAGGGGGCGCAGCAGGATGTCCGTCATGTCAACGTGAGGCTGCATCGTCAGCGCGCTGTGCAGCACCTTGCTCCATGGCCTGAATCACCCGGGTGGCCCCGGCGCTGGCCGCAGTGCCAGGCGCGGGCGCGCCTTCGCCACCCACGGCACCGGCTGCGGCATGGCCTGCCGGTGCGCGCAGTTGCAAGCCCGCGAGCTTGCTCACGACCAACAGCGCAATCAACACGCCGGCCAGGGACATCAACACACGCATGAACACCTTTCTGGAGCCAATCTCAGGCCCTGCCAGCCAAGATCTGGACCGGGGCGCAGGGGGGCAAGTGCACACGACGAGTTTATCGGGCTCGCACGATCTGCTGCCCGTAGGTGCTGCCCCTGCTGCGGGCAGCCAGGCGAAGCTGCTGCGCACCACCGCGGCCTTGCCGCCGCTTGAAGATTTTTTGCGGCGCCCTCATCGCCAAGCCAGCGTGGCCGCCGTTGCGGCATATGCTTGCCACCGCAGGCTTCAGGAACTCAGGGCAACGCATGGACACTGCGGCAAAGTCGCCAACGGCATGGCGCCCTGGCACCGGCAGGTGCGGCACGGGCCGTGTTGCGGCCCTGCCGGCCGCGCTGCACCTGCACACCGCCAAGGCCCACAGGCCCACGGCCTGCGGCGGTGGCGGCCTTGTCTCAGACCCATCGGACAGCGTTGATGAACAACTTTGACCACCCCTTGCAGGCTTCTTTGCAGGCCGTACTGCACAAGCAGCGCCAAGCCTACTTTGCCAACCCCATACCCAGCCTGGCCGAACGCAAGGCCGATCTGCGCACGCTGCAGCGCTTTGTTCGCGACCACAAAGTGGCGCTGTGCGACGCCATCAGTGCCGACTATGGCCACCGGTCGCGGCACGAGACATTGCTGGCCGAGGTCTTTCCGTCCATAGACGGCATCGACCACGTCACAAAGCACCTGCGCAGCTGGGCGGCGCCACAAAGGCGCGGCGTTGACTGGCGCAACTTCTTTGGCGCACGCAACCGCGTCATTCCCCAGCCGCTGGGTGTGGTGGGCGTGCTGGTGCCGTGGAACTTTCCACTAAACCTGAGCATGGTGCCGCTGACCTACATCTTTGCCGCAGGCAACCGCGCCATGGTGAAGATGAGCGAAAACTCGCGCCACCTGGCCGCACTGCTCATCGAGCGCATGCCGGCCTACTTTCCGCCCGAAAAACTGCAATTCTTTGACGAAACCGGCGGCGTGGGCATTGAGTTTTCAAAGCTGCCGTTTGATCACCTGCTGTTCACCGGCTCGGGCACCACAGGCCGTGCCGTGATGGCTGCCGCCGCACAAAACCTCTGCCCGGTGACGCTCGAACTTGGCGGCAAGGTACCGGCCATCGTCTGCGACAGCTTCCCGCTCAAGCTGGCGGCCGAGCGCATCTTGTTTGTCAAGTGCCTGAACGCAGGCCAGATCTGCACCACGGTTGACCATGCCTGGTTGCCGCAGGCGTGCATCAACGACTTTGTTGAACTGGCCAAGGCCATCGTGCCGCAGCGCTACCCGGCGCTGGCGTCGCCTGACTACACGTCCATCATCGACCAGCGCTCTTTCGACCGGCTCTTGCAGGCACTGGACGAGGCACGCGACAAGGGTGCCACGCTGGTGCAGCTGATCCCTGGCCCGGCCTTTGACCGCGCCACGCGCAAGATCGCACCGCACATTGTTCTGAACGCACCCGACGACTGCGCGCTGATGCAGCGCGAGGTCTTCGGCCCCATCTTGCCGCTGCGGGCCTACACGTCGCTGCAGGCCGTGGTGCAGAGCATCAATGCCGGGCCCAGGCCATTGGCGATCTACCCCTTCAGCCAAGACGGCGCGCAGATCCAGATGCTGCTGCACCACGTGATGTCGGGCGGCGTGTCGGTCAACGACGCGCTGTTCCACGTCGGCCAGCACGACTTGCCCTTTGGTGGCGTGGGTGAGTCCGGCATGGGCCACTACCACGGCCACGAAGGCTTTGAGACCTTCTCGAAGATGCGCCCGGTGTTCTACCAGGCACGCTTCAGTTCATTGAAGTTCCTGTGGCCGCCCTACGGCAAGTTTGCCGACCGGGTGCTGGGCTTTCTGACCAAGTAGTGCCGCCCGTGGTTTTGGGCACGCCGCAGGGGCGCAGGCACGCCGCTTGGGGCGCTGGCGCGATGTAGCCTCGGCCGCAGGCGGCAGCCCACATGCCGCCTTGAAGACCATGCCGATGGAAGACTTTGCCGCGCCGCCGTTTCCTGACCACCCGCGACTGCAATGGCGCTTGGCGCTGAAAGGGCGTGTGCGGCGGCCTACCGCGCTGCTGCCGCTGGCCGAACACATGCTGGCCAGCGGCGCTGGTGACGACGTGGCCGTGGGGCGCGCCCATGTGGTCAAGGCCTGGGCCTTGCTGGGTGCGCGCCAGCTTGGGCCCGCGCATGCAAGCGCCGATGCGGCGGTGTGCCACCTGGTGGCCAGCGGTGACGCGGCGGCCCGTGCCTTGGCGCTGGACCTGCAAGCGCAGGTGGCGCTGAACGACGGCGACGACGGCGCAGTGCTTCGCCATGCGCTGGCCGCCGCCGACTTGCCGGAATCCGCCCGCCTGCCCCAGGAGTGGAGCGTGCTGATGGGGCGTTTGGCAGGCTCCTTTGAACGCCAGGGCAAGCCCGAAGAGGCCTTGCGCTGGCACTATCGCGCGCTGCCGATGGCGGCTGCCAGCGGCGACCCCATGGTCCATGCCCATGCGCTGGCCGCGGTGGGCGGGCTGCAGTTGAGCCTGCTCAACATCGAGGAAGCCGCCACCCTGTGTGAACAGGCCTGGCACCTGGTGCGCGACGAGCCCGCAGGTTATGCATGGGTCATGAGCGCCGCCAACTGGGCCATGGTGCTGATGTTGCAGCAGCGCTTTGCCGAGGCCGTGCCGCTGGCCGACGCGATACTTTGCCAAGAGCTGGCAATGGCCGGCGTCAACCGGCATCAGTACCCGCTCTTGTTGGGCGAGTTGTTGGCGCACGCCGGCCAGCTTGAACGCGCTCAGGCGCTGCTGGACCGGGGCCTTGCGCTGTACCCCAAGGCGCCCGAACAGCCGCTCAACTGGGTGCGGGCACAGGCCGTGCTGTGGAACGCGCAAGGCCAGCATGCCCAGGCACTGGAGCTATGCCTGGGGGCGTTGCTTGAAATTGCTGCGCAATCGTCGCCGCGCAAAGCCGAAGACTTTGACCTCATGCGGCTGCATGAAGAAGCTGGTGTGGCACACGAAGCACTGGGCCACCTGGCCCTGGCCTTGGCCGCCCACCGCGAGGCGGCTCGCGTTGAAAGGCGCATGACCGCCGCGTCCATGCGCGCACGGCGACTGACGATGCAGATTCAGTCTGAAGTGGACTCGGCCCGCCGCGAACGCGACAGCGCAGTGCTGCGCGAACGTGACGCGGCGCAGGACAAACTGCGTCTGAACGCACTGAACCAGCAGTTGGAAGAAACCAGCCGCGCCAAGTCACGTTTTCTGGCTGCGGCCAGCCACGACCTGCGCCAGCCACTGCATGCACTGGGGCTGCAGTTGGCACACCTGCGCAGCGGTGTGGACGGCGCCGCGCGTCATGGCATAGAGCAGCGCATGGAGCGCACGCTGGGGTCGTTGACGCACATGTTTGACGCGTTGCTGGACCTGTCGCGCATGGACGCGGGCGTGCTGTCGCCGCGCTTGCAAACAGTGGCCCTGGTGCCGCTGCTGCTGCGCCTGGTGGACGAACTGACGCCCGTGGCGCAGGCCCGTGGCCTGCGCCTTGCACTGCACCTGGTGGGTGAACGCACCACGCACAGCGACCCCGCGCTGCTGGAAACCATGCTGCGCAACCTGCTGGCCAATGCGCTGAAGTACACACCACGCGGTGGCGTGCTGCTGGCCCTGCGCCAGCGTGGTGACGGCCTGGCGTTGCAGGTCTGGGACACCGGCGTGGGCATTGCCGCGCACGAGCGGGAGCACATCTTTGAAGAGTTCTACCAGGTTGAGCCCGCTGCGGCAGACACCGCCATGGCGGGCGCCGGCAAGGCGCACAGCGCAAGCCAGGACCGCGACCGCACGCAGGGGCTGGGTCTGGGCTTGTCCATCGTGAAGCGTTTGTCGGCCCTGCTTGGCCATGCGCTGCAGTTGCGGTCAGTGCCTGGCCGGGGCACGCGCTTCACCCTGCTCCTGCCGCACGTGGAGCAAGCAGCCGCAGCCGAGCCGGCCGGGGCGCCTGGTGCGGCAAGCCACGAAGCGGCCAAGCCACACCGGCTGCGCATCGGTGTCATTGAAGACGACGTGGAAGTGCGTGACAGCCTGGCAGCGCTGCTGCGGCGCTGGGGGCACGAGGTGCTGGCAGGTGAACACGCGGCCGACCTGTTGCCGCCCCATGGCGCAAGCGGCGGCCCGCCGGGCTTGCTGTCGGCGTGTGCGCTGGATGCCGTCATCTCCGACTTCAATCTGTCGCATGGCACGCGCGGCGACACCGAAGTGGCGCTGCTGCGCCAGGCACTCGGCAGCCCAGTGCCCGCGCTGATCGTCAGTGGCGACACCGGCGCCGAACACCTGCGCCGGCTGCAGGCCAGCGGCCTGCCCTGGTTGACCAAACCCCTGCAACCCGCACGTTTGCGTGCCTGGTTGGTGGGCTGCGTGGGCAGCAGGTCCACCGCATCCGGCGCTGATAGGCCTTGAGGCCCCCCCGAAGTTGCGCCAAGGCCGATGCAGAGTGCACACGCAGGCACCACAGGCCGGGGCCCCTGGCCGGTTGGCCAGTTCACCCGGGCACGTTGCGCCTACAGACTGCGCCCACACTGCCGAAACCAGAACAATGACCCCGCCCATGCATGTGCTCATCGTCGAAGACCACCCGCTGTACCGCGACGCACTGACAGCGGTGCTGGGCACCATGAAAGACGGCACCGACCGCTGCTTGCGCTTCAGTGCCGCAGCCAGTGCGCCCGAGGCGCTGCACGTGCTGGCCGGCAACCCCGACATCGACCTGGTGGTTTCTGACCAGACCTTGAGCCAGGGCACCGGCCTGGACTTGCTGCAAGCCGTGGGTGCACGCTGGCCCACCGTGGTGCGCGTGCTGATGTCGGGCAACAGCGACCCGGGCCTTGGCGCCAGCGCACGCCGCCTGGGGCTGATGGGTTTTGTGCCCAAGGCACTGGAACCCGCTGCGTTTGTGCGCGCCATAGAGCAGGTGCTGCGCGGCGACCCCTGGTTCCCGCCCGATGACGCCGGCGGCGACGCGGCCCGGGGCCTGCTGACCGACCGCCAGGCCAGCGTACTGGCCTGCGTGGCCGCCGGCCACAGCAACAAGCAGGTGGCGCGTGAACTGGGCATCAGTGAACGCACCATCAAGTACCACCTGGAAGGCGCCTTTGCGCGCCTTGACGTGAGCAACCGGGCCGAGGCGGTGGTCAGTGCACTGGCCAAGGGTTTGATTCGGCTGCCGGCCTAGCACGTGCTGCATCGCCGGCAACTGCAAATCAAGGCTTGCGAAAACGCCCCAGCGCCTCCAGGGCGGCGGCGGCCGGGGGGCTGGCAGTGGCAGCGGTTTCTGCAGCAACGTCAGCAGCGCCCTTGCCAGCGCGCGGCGTGGATGAAGGGCCACTGCCCCGGGCGGCCTTGTCGGCGTAGAGGTTGGCATCTGCAGCCGCTGCCCCGGACGAAGCCGGGTACTGCACCGTGCCCGCAATCAGCACGTCGCCCTTCTTGTTGACGGCAGCACAAAACAGCTTGGCGCCATAAGGCACGCTGGGTGCATAGGGCGGCGTCTTGGCGACATAGGCCGGGTCGAACTGCAGATCGATCTTGTACTGCTTGGTCCGCGGGTCGTTGGCCTTCCACTTCATCACGGTGTCGCGGTATTCGCTGCCGCGCTCGCTTTGTGAGCCCAGCTTCGAGCACGCAACGCCGTCGGTGGACTGGCCGTCTGGGCAATAGGGCATCAGCATGTAGGGCGCCATGTTCGGCACGCGCACGGTGTAGATCGATCTCGGGAACGCCACCGGCGCGTTGTTGTTGGCCAGGTCTATGCACTGCACCTCGGTGTCTTGCGCCTCGGGCCCGGTGTACCGGGCGACGACCACTTTGCCCGGCGCCAGTTCCGTCTCAAAGCTGCAGCCGTCCACAGGTGCCACGCTCTTTCTGTTGATCAGCGCGCTGTGTTTTTCCTTCTGCATGCCCTTTTGCACCTCGTAGGTGCCGATCTGGCCCACTTCGGCGGCCACGATCTTGATGCTGGGGTCGCACTTCAGGCCCAGGGGCAAGGCAGCCATGGCGGGCAGGCAGGCAACCAGGCAGCCAGAGGCCACCATCAGGGTTTTTTTCATTGGGGTCTTCTTTCGATGCGGGGTGGGGGTTCAACAAGCCTTGGGCGCGGGCCCGGTGGCTGCGGTCGGCGGCACGCACGCGGCGGGCCGGCGCCGTGTGGACACGCCGGCCACGCAAGCCAGCGCCAGCCCGGCCAGCGTCAGGCTGCCGGGTTCTGCCACCGTGTTTTGTGTGCTGCCCAGGCTGAATTCGTAAGACGCGATGCGGTGAAAGTTGTCCAGGCTGGCGTAGGGGCGGCGTGCGTTGAGGTTCAGCACAGGCACAGCACCACTGACCGGCACAAACCAGGAAATGCCGACCTGCGTGAAGTCGCTGTTGTCGATGTCGGTGCCCTGCATCAAATAGTCTTCCAGCGTGTTGGCGTTGCCGTCTTCGTCCGCAGAGACGTCACCAAACGACGCGTACCAGGTCCAGTTGAATGCCACCGTGCCGTAGTCGGGCCCCACCACACGGGTGCCACCAACCAGCGTGCCATTCACGCCTTGCAGCGACGAGTAGTCGTCCTTGAACACAAGATCGCCGCCGAACACGCCGCCGTTGGTAAACGTCATGTCAAGGTGGTGAACCACGTCGGCTTGGGCTGCGGCAGCGCCCAACAGCGCTGCAGTGGAAAGGGCCAGGTTGCGCAAGGCACGCGGGATGATTGAAGTTTTCATGGTTGAAGGCAGGTTGATTGACTGAGAAGCGGGCTGCGTGGGCCTTGCCGGGTGGCGGCACAAGGCGCCCATCGCAGAACGCCTTCAGTCTCTGGCCATGCACTGCGCCAGTGAACTGGCCAAGCGGCCAGTGCGGAGCCGCAGACTGTGCGCATTGCCCGGACTTGGCGCTGGATGCGGGGGCACG
>CAZUKT010000225.1:0-7597 GCA_964620975.1 uncultured Rubrivivax sp.
TCACTGCCTCCCACAGTGCGTCCTGAAGCGACTTGCCCCGTGTGATGAGCACGCCGATGCTGATGGCTCCTTCCGCGTGCAGCCGCTTGAAGTTCTCCAGATCGCGGTCAAAGAACGGGTCCTTGTTGTTCCATTCGATCTCGCAGGCGATAACGCCCGCGCTGAACCTCTTGACGTGATCCACCTCGTGCGACGTTGACTCGCGGGGAACGCCGTCCACGGTCTTGGCAATCTCGAATTGATGCTTACTCCAGCCCTTTGCGGCCAGCGAACGACGGAACCTCTGCGTAAAACGCGTCTCTCCGCCTCCACTGCCAATGATCTCCGTGATTGGCAACTGGACAGCAGCCAAAACCTCCGCGAGTTCGGAAAACGCGCCTGGAAACTCTCCAGCAGCGATGGCCCCAGCATGTGAAAGGTACTTCACCTCGAAGCCCTTGTCGGCTAGCGCCTTCAGCGGGTCAGCAAGCCCATCGGTGCGTTTGCTACTGCGACGTGAATGCGGTTTAGATGTCATCGCTGAATCATAGAACCTGCGGCAAAGCCACCTCGCACCCCGCCACAAACGCCTCTTCAAACACCGAACAGCCGGCCAGATCGCCGTGCGCAAACCGCACACGGCCGCGCGCGGCACGCAGTGCCACCAGCGCCGCGTGGCGCTGCACACCCGGGCGCGGCACGGCCATGGCGTGGCCCCAGCGCATCAGCGCCACCTGGCGCACACGGCGGTGGATGTCGGGGTGCGCCGTTTGCAGGTCTTGCAGCACGCGGCCACGCCATTCGTCCGCGCTGCCGGCCAGCAGCAGGGCACGTTCGGTGGCGGGCACCGCGTGGTAGGCCGTCAGCACGGTGGCGCCGGCGTGCGGCCGCAGGCTCTGGTGCATGGCGTCCACATAGCCCAGGCCACGCTGGCCGTACACCACGTTGTCCCAGCTCGGCGGTGCGCCGGGGCGGTCAAGCAGCGGCTGGTCCAACAGCAGATTTGCCACCAGCCAGGGCGCCATCGGCAGCAGCGCGGCGGCCTGGCGCAATGCGCCTGGAGGCGACTCCAGCAGCCGTGCGGCAATGAACAGTGGCACCGCCAGCACCACCTGCGGCGCGGCCCAGGCTTCGGCTTGCTGCGTGCGGTGGTCCCAGGCCAGCACCTGCACGCCGTGGCGCTGTTCAGTGACACGCAACACCGTGCGGCCGGTGTGCAAGCGCCCCTGCAGCGGCGCGGCCAGTTGCTGCGCCAGCCAGGCGTTGCCCTGCGGCCAGGTGAAGACGGCGTCGCGTTCACCACTGTCCTCACCCGGCGCATGAAAGCCGTGCCGGCTGGCAAAGTAGTGCAAGCCGGCCCAGGCCGACACGGTGTCGGCACCGGCGCCGTAGTCGTCGCGGCAGCAGTAGTCCAGGTACCAGCGCAGGTGCGCGTCGTGCAGGCCTTGCTGGCCCAGCCAGGCGGCAAAGGTGACGGTGTTCAGCGTGGCCAGCGTGGGCGTCCACGGGGCGCGGTGCGCGGGCAGTGCAAAGGCGCGGCTCGCGGGCCCGCGGCGGCGTGGTGCCTCGGCCAGCACCTGTGCCTGCACCTGACGCAGCGCTTGCGCAAAGCGGCTGTATTGCAGCGCCGTGGCGCTGCCGGGCTCGGCCGGTGGCAGCAGGCCTTCGGCCCAGGCACCGTCCATGAACAAGCGCTCTTGCGGGCTGTGGCACAGGTGGCGTTCGTCGGCCACGGTGCGGCCAAGCTCGCTGCGCAGCAGGCCGATTTCATGCAGCCAGTCGGCCACTTCATGCGACTCGGGCGCGGGTAGCGGCAGGTAGTGCGCGCCCAGCGGGCAGGCCATGCCGGCCAGCGTGTGGCCACGGCTGTTGCCGCCGGCCGTGTCTTCCAGTTCCAGCAGGTGCACGTCTTGCACGCCGGCACGCGCAAAGGCACGTGCAGCCGCCAGGCCCGCGATGCCGGCCCCCACGATCACCACGCCGGCTTGCCGCTGCACGGCGGCCACGGGCAGGCGTTGAAGGTCACGCAGGTGGTGGCCTCGTTCGTGTGCTGCACCCACCCAGGTGGCCGGTGGCGGCGGTGTGTCACGCTCGGTGCAGGCGCCGGTGAGGGCCAGCGCACCGGCCGCCAGCACACAGCGGCGTGTCAGCGGCAGGGCTTGCACATCGCTTGACAAGTCGCCCACCTCCTTGCCCCAACCCTCTGCCAGCGGCAGCGGGGGCAATGCAAGAAGGCGCTCAATGGACGCGCCCCCACTCTTCTTCAAAGGTGTGCACCAGCACCTGGTTGCTCAGGCGGTTGGGGTCGGCCGGCACACGCGCCATGTCGGGCGGAAACTGCAGCAGCGCGGGCACACCCGCCAAGGTCAGAAACCGCAGCCCCTCGGGCAGCGACGTGGGCACACGCCAGGGCCGGCGGCCGGCAATGATGAAGCCCCATTCGCCAAAACTCGGCACGTGCACGTGCAGCGGGGTGGTGGCCAGGCCCACGGCTTCGATGGTGCTGGCCACGGTCCAGAAGCTTTTGCGTGCGATCAGTGGCGACGTGGTCTGCACCACCATGTAGCCGCCTGCCGCCAAGGCCTGGTCGGCACGCTGATAAAAGCTGGTGGTGTAGAGCTTGCCCAGCGCAAAGTTGGTGGGGTCGGGGAAGTCGATGACGATGACGTCAAACACCTCGCGCTGCGATTCCAGCCAGGTGTAGGCGTCGGTGTTGACGATGCGCACACGGGCGTCGTTCAGCGCCCCTGCGTTCAACTTCATCAGCAGCGGGTTGTGCGCAAAGAGCCGCGTCATGTGCGCGTCCAGTTCCACCAGCGTCACCTGCTGCACGCCGGGGTACTTCAGCACCTCACGCACCGCCATGCCGTCGCCGCCACCCAGCACCAGCACACGTTTGGGCGCACCGTGTGCGGCCATGGCCGGGTGCACCAGGGTCTCGTGGTAACGGTATTCGTCGCGGCTGTGGAACTGCAGGTTGCCGTTCAGGAACAGCCGCACGCCCGCGCTGCCGGCGGTAACCACCACACGCTGGTAGGGGCTGCTTTCGCGCACGATGACGCTGTCGCCGTAAAAGCTGTCTTCGGCCCAGGTGGTCAACCGGTCGGCCCCCAGCATGGCGGCGGCCAATGTGCCCAACACCACCACACAGGCCGCCGCGTGTGCGCCCAGCCGCCGCAGGTCAGACCTGAACACCCACAGCGCCCACACCGCCACACCCGCATTGAGCAGGCCGAAGAAGATGCCCGTGCGCACCAGCCCCAGGTGCGGCACAAACAACAAGGGGAAGGCCACCGCCACCGCCAGCGCACCCAGGTAGTCAAAGGTCAGCACCTGCGAGACCAGTTCACTCAGCGCCCAGCGCTGCGAGAAGTGGCTCTTCAGGATGCGCATGACCAGCGGGATCTCCAGACCCACCAGCGCACCGATCAAGCCCACCAACCCGTACAGCAGCACCTTGAAGGCGCCGCCCGCCCCCACCGGCAAACTGCTGTGCGCCACAAACAGCGCCGCCGGCATGAGCCCGCCTATCAACCCCACCAGCAGTTCGATGCGCAGAAACTGCGCCACCAGTTGACGCTTCACGAACTGGCTCAGCCACGAGCCAATGCCCATGGCAAAGAGGTAGGTGCCGATGACGGTAGAAAACTGCAGCACCGAGTCACCCAGCAGGTAACTCGCCAGCGCACCGGCCGCCAGTTCATACAGCAACCCGCAAGCGGCCACCACGAACACCGACACCAGCAGCGCCAGCTCGGCCGGCTGGATGCGGCTGGTGTCGGTGTTTGTGGCCCCCAACGGAGCTGCACTGCTCGCCGCGTCGGCAAGGGGGCCAGCGGCGCCAGGGGCTGCAGGGTCGGGCTGTGCAGAGTTCACGCAGCAAGGTTAGCGCACCCCGCAAACGCGGGGCCCGGCGATGAGCCCTTTGGCCCGACGATGCTGCGAACTCAGCCAACAACCCCTGGAGCGCGCCCATGTCCCCGTCATTCACCCACCACCTGCTGGCCCTGGCCGCCACGGCCGGCCTGCTGGGCGCACTGCCGGCCCACGCCAGCCTCACGGCCACCATCAGCACCGACATCCCGGCGGCGCGCGCTTCCTTTCTGTCGCAGGCCACGGTGCTGGGCGCCTACGACTGGAGCAGCCTGTTTGCGCCCGGCGCCCACGTGTTTGGCAACGGCCACCCCTGGATCAACGCCCACAGCTACAGCTTTGTGGCCAGCGACGGCGCCATCAACTCGGCCCACACCGTCAACGGCCACCCCTTGTCCCTGGCCCCCGGCAACTGGGTAGACGGCCCGGGCTTTGATTCGCTGGACGGCCTGCATGCGGCAGCCGACCTGGCCATCAACAGCTACGAGACCTTTGACCTGGCCTTTGGCTCGCCCTACCTGTCGGTGGGCTTGGCGGTGTCCACCGGCAAGAGCAACTTTCCGACTGAAGTGGACTTGCTGGGCGCCAACTTTGACTTCATCGCGCTCGACGCCACGGGCCAGTCCATTGGCAGCGCCAGCCTGGTGCTGCCGGCCGGCGCACCGGCAGCCGCGTGGGTGACGCTGGTGGCCAGCGCACCCATCCACCGCCTGCAAGTGCGCGAGACTGCGGCGGTCGGCTTCAATGACCAGTACTTCAGCAACATCTACGCCACGCCCGCCAGCGTAGGCACGGTGCCCGAGCCGGGGGCCTGGCTGTTGATGGGCCTGGGCCTGGCAGGCCTGGGCCTGGTGCGCCGCCAGCGCACCGCCACACCGCGCTGAGCACCACATGCCGCGTCGCGCCCGCGACGCGGCTGTCACACCTGCATGGCCACAATGCGGGCCATGGGAACCCTTTACCTCGTGCGCCACGGCCAGGCCAGTTTTGGCGCGGCCGACTATGACCAGCTCAGCCCCCTGGGCACACGCCAGTGCCACGCGCTGGGCGAATACCTGGCACAGCGTGGGCTGCAATTTGAAGCCGTCCTGCGGGGCAGCCTGCGCCGGCATGTGCAGTCATTGGCGGCCTTGTCAGCCGGCCACGGCAGCCTGCCCGCCGCACTGGAATGGCCGGGCCTGAATGAATACGACGGCGACGCGTTGGTGCGCGCCGTCTACAGCGGCCCCACACCCGACGCGCACACGCCCGAAGGCTACCGACAGCACTTCCGTCTGCTGCGTGAAGGCCTGGCACGCTGGATGGACGGCAGCAGCGCCCCCGCAGGCATGCCCGCCTACGCCGCCTGGGTGGCCGGCATCATGGCCGCGCTGGACCACGTGCGCGCCGCGCACACCGGCAACGTGCTCATCGTCAGCAGCGGCGGGCCCATTGCCACGGCCGTGGCGCAGGTGCTGGGCGCGCCGGCGGCCACCAGCATCGAGCTGAACATGCGCATCCGCAACAGCGCGCTCACCGAACTGGCCTTCACGCCTAAGCGGCACATGCTGGTCACCTACAACCACGTGCCGCACCTGGACCGGCCGGACCGGGTGGACTGGGTCACGCACAGCTAACGCTCATTGGCAGGCCGCTGACCACCGCGCCCCCTGGCGATCAGCGCCTTGAGTCACCGAAGGCCGGGTCGCGGTGCTGGTGCCTCACCACCAGGATGAAGATGCCTCGGTCCTGGGGCACGTAGATGACTGAATACGGAAATCCATGCAGTGGAAACCAGCGTCGGTCCGCACCCGTGGGGGTGCCCAAGCCTGGGTTCTGAGCGGCCAGCATGGCCACGCGCTCAAACTCGTCAATGAAGCGCGCGGCCAATGCGCGACCGCCTTCTTGGCGGTAGAAGCGCGCTGCGGCCGCCACGTCATCCGCCGCGCCCCGGTGCAGCAAATAGCTCAAGAAACCTCAGCGCGCAATTGCTGAAGAAACTCGGGGCCAGGCACGGCGGCCGATTCACCACGCTGCCACTCGTCTTGGCGCTGCGCCGCGAGTTGGTCCCAGGCTTGGTCGCGGGCCTTGTCAGCGTCCAGGCTGGCGATGACGCGGTCCAGCAGCCGCGCCCGGTCTGCGGTGGGCAGACGAAGAAGCTCAGCTTCCAGTGCTTCAACAAGCATGACCATGATGCAGTTCCCCGCTTTGGATCGGTGAAGGGCTGTAGCTTGCCACAGGCTGTGGCCGCCACCCTCAGCCCCCTCCCCGACCTCGCCTATGGGGCCTGAGGGCGTGACACACGCTACGCCGCCTGCCAGCGCGGCATGTCGGCCTGGGGGCGGCGGGCGCGGCCCAGGGCTTCGAGTGTGTCCAGGATGGTGGGCAGCCGCTCGCGCCAGCGACCACGAGCGTTGAAGCGGGCTTCCAGGTCGGGCAGGCTCAGCGGGCGGCCGCTGCTGGCCAGCACCTCGGCCACGGCCTTGATCTGCTCGGGCAGGCCGGCGGGCCAGGCGCGTTTGGGCACGGCGGCGACGGGTGTGGCGCTGGCCGTGGCGGTGGTGGTGGCGCCTTCGGGCGACGCACAGTCAGCGTCATCGGGTTCGGTGGCCAAGCTGGTTTGCACACCCGCACCACGCTGCTGAAAGCTGGGTCGTAGCCAGCGCACCGTGCCGGCGGCTTCTTCGGCGGCGCGGCGGGCGTTCAGCGCCACCAGGCGTTCCAGCAAGGTTTCCACCGCCGCCGCGCGGGTGTCGGCGTGGGCGTGATTTGCCAGTGCAACTTGAAGGTCAGCCCAGCCGTAGGCGGCCAGCACGGCGGCGTCGAGTTCGTCGTGCAGGCTCTTCAACACCGACACCAGGCCCTGGCTGTGGATGAGTTTGTCCTTGGCGTTCAAGGCCTCGCCAATGCGCAACTTTTGCAGCACGTTGTACATGCCGGTCAGGGTGAGATCGGCGTGCGCGGCCTGCTGCGTCTTGCGGTGCGCGTCCAGTTGTTCGGCCAGGGCGCGGATGCGGTCGGTGAGCACGGGCGTGAGGCCGGTGTCTTCGTGGGGGAAGGGGAAGGGTTCGAAACAGCGGGTCTTGACGTACACGGGATCATTGCCAACGCCAAGCCAACTGCCTGCGGACAGCGCCCATTCAACATGCACGCTGCTCGAAAGCACACCCAGATCCAGCGCGCCGCACAGCGCAATTGCGATCAGCTTGTTGTCCGGAAGCACGCTGGCGTCCAGAAACTGAAACGTGCGGTGCTTTGACGTCTCGATGGTCGCGATGTAGCGCGGCAGACCAGCAAGGGCCGGGCGCAGTTCGGTGCGGGGCTCACCAAACGTCCACCAGTTGTCGCGGTAGATCGCGCGGTTGTTCTGGTCACGCTCAGGTTTCACGCGATCCAGCACCCACTGGTACACGGCCGGGAATCGCGTGCGCGCGTCCGTCGCCGCCAAGCCGTAGAGGTCGATGACAAGCACGTCACGCGGCGCAGCAGCCAAGTCGCGCCCATTGCGGTACTCGCGAATGTGGCGCTCCAGCCCGGGCACCGAACCAAGACCCAACTGCGCGGCTTCGTCCCGCGTCACGATGAAACCAGCACCATGCAACTTCACGCCGGGTGACGACAAACCCCCGTTGGCGCGCAGCGCACCCGCCTGGGCCACATTGGCACCGACGCGCAGGTCTGCATGGATGGCGCCAGAACACTCGGCAAGCCAGACCGACACCTCGCCATCGCCCTGCGGGACTTCCGCGCTTACCGTCAACAACCG
>CAZUKT010000226.1:0-1015 GCA_964620975.1 uncultured Rubrivivax sp.
TTGTCGATGCCGGACGACAGCCAGCCTGCCGTGACCATCAAGGTTTATCAGGGCGAGCGGGAGCTGGCCACGGGCAACAAGAGCCTGGGCGAATTCAACCTTGAAGGCATTCCGCCAGCGCCACGCGGCCTGCCGCAGATTGAAGTGACCTTTGACATTGACGCCAACGGCATCCTGCACGTGAGCGCCAAGGACAAGGGCACGGGCAAGGAAAACAAGATCACCATCAAGGCGAATTCGGGCCTGTCTGAGGCCGAAATCGAGAAGATGGTGAAGGACGCCGAAGCCAACGCCGCCGAAGACGCCAAGAAGGTAGAACTGGTGCTGGCCCGCAACCAGGCCGACGCCATGCTGCACAGCGTGAAGAAGAGCGTGGCCGAGCACGGCGACAAGCTCGACCCCGCCGAGCGCGAGAAGATTGAAGCCGCACTGAAAGACGTGGAAGAAGCCATCAAGGGTGACGACAAGGCCACCATTGAAGCCAAAACCGAAGCCCTGATGGCCGCCAGCCAGAAGCTGGGCGAAAAGGTCTACGCTGAAAGCCAGGCCGCACAAGCCGCGGCCGGAGCAGCCGCTGGGGGAGGCGGTGCAGGCGGCCCGGGCGCCGAAGCACCGCAGCAACAAGCGCGGCCGGACGACGACAACGTGGTGGACGCCGACTTCAAGGAAGTCAAGAAGTGATGTGTCGGCCGGTGGGCCTGCGGGCCGCCGCCGCCGAATGTCGCCGCGTTAGGGTTGCCCGGCCGCAAGGCCTGCAGCCCCACGCGGCGGTTCTGTTTACAGCCCGCTGAAAGTCCCCATGGCCAAGCGCGACTATTACGACGTTCTGGGTGTGCCCAAGAATGCCACCGACGACGACATCAAGAAGGCTTATCGCAAGCTCGCGATGAAGCACCACCCTGACCGCAACCAGGGGGACGGTGCCAAGGCCTCCGAAGAGAAATTCAAAGAGGCCAAAGAGGCCTACGAGATGCTCTCTGACGAGCAAAAACGTGCCGCCTATGACCAGCACGGC
>CAZUKT010000226.1:1025-7576 GCA_964620975.1 uncultured Rubrivivax sp.
GTGTTGCCGAGGCCTTGGGCGACATCTTTGGCGACATCTTCGGCGGCCGGGGCGGCGGCCGCAGGGGTGGTGGTGGCCAGCAGGTGTACCGCGGCAGCGACCTCAGCTACGCCATGGAAATCTCGCTGGAAGAAGCCGCCTTCGGCAAGGAAACGCAGATCCGGGTGCCAAGTTGGGAATCTTGCGACACCTGCAAGGGCACCGGCGCCAAACCCGGCACCAGCCCCAAGACCTGCACCACCTGCAACGGTGCGGGCACCGTGCACATGCGCCAGGGTTTCTTCAGCATCCAGCAGACCTGCCCGCACTGCCACGGCACCGGCAAGATCATTCCCGAGCCCTGCGTCACCTGCAACGGCGCGGGCAAGATCAAGAAACAAAAGACGCTGGAGGTGAAGATCCCCGCCGGCATCAACGAAGGCATGCGCATCCGCAGTGCCGGCAACGGCGAGCCCGGCACCAACAGCGGCCCGCCCGGCGACCTTTACATCGAAATCCGTGTCAAGCAGCACGAGATCTTTGAACGCGACGGCGACGACCTGCACTGCACGGTTCCTGTGGGCCTGACCACGGCCGCACTGGGCGGCACCATTGAAGTACCCACACTGGGCAGCAAGGCCGAAATCGAACTGCCCGAAGGCACCCAGCACGGCAAGCCCTTCCGCCTGCGCGGCAAGGGCATCAAGGGCCTGCGCTCCAGCTACCCGGGTGACCTGTACTGCCACATCTCGGCCGAAACGCCGGTCAAGCTCACCGAGCACCAGCGCAAGCTGCTCAAGGAACTGGACGAATCCTTCCGCAAGTCGGGTGACAGGCACTCGCCCAATGCCAAGAGTTGGACGGATCGGGTCAAGGACTTGTTCAAGTAGCACCCTGGCAAGGCCGATAGCCTGGGGGACTGCACTGCCTCCAGCCATGAATACGCCACGCCCCTGCCGCGCCAGTGCCCACGCATCTCTGCGCATCTCGAAAGCCCGCAATTGATCGACCGCGACATCCACTTGGCGCGGGCGCTGCTGGTGGATGGCAACCCGCTGCTGCGCAGCACCACGGCAACCCAGTTGCGCGATGCGGGCGTGGGCCATGTGCAAACGGCAGGCAAGGTGAAGGACGCACGGCTGCTGCTGGAGCGCGAACGCTTTGACATCGTCGTCTGCACCCAAGAATTCGACGGCAGCCCCGACACCGGGCAAGACCTTCTGGACGAGTTGAGGCGCGAGAACCAGCTGCCGCACAGCACCGTGTTCCTGATGATTACCGGCAGCGTCACCTACAGCCAGGTGGTGGAGGCTGGTGAATCGGCGCTGGATGGGCTGCTGGTGCGCCCCTTCACGGCCACACTGTTGTGCCAGCGCCTGCTGGAAGCGCGCAACCGCAAGCGGGAACTGGCCGACGTGCTACGCGCCTTGGACAGCGGCCAGGTCGAGGTGGCCTTTGCACGGGCGCTCAAACGCTTCAGCGACAAGCTCCCCTATGCCATGTACTGCGGCCGTCTGGCGGCAGAGCTGTTGCTCACCTTGAACCGGCCCGATGACGCCAAACTGGTGTTTGAAAAGCTGGCGCTGACCACCACGCTGCCCTGGGCTCGCCTGGGCGCGGCGCGTGCGCAGCTGGCCGCCGGTGACACGGCCGGTGCCCGCAAGGCCATACATGCCGTGCTCACCAGTGACCCCGGTTCGGCGGACGCACACGACCTCATCGGACGCATCATGGTGGAGAGCTGCGACTTCGACGGTGCACTGCGCGAGTACCGCGCTGCGTCCAACCTGACACCGGGTTGCCTGCTGCGCGCCCAGCATGCGGGCGCGTTGGCCTTCTACCAAGGGCTGGGAGCAGAAGCGCGCCAGTTGCTGGAACACACCTTGAACATGGGCGTGCACTCCAAGCTGTTTGATGCACTCAGCCTGGTACTGATTGCGCTGCTACGCTTTGACGAAGGCGACACCGCAGGCGTGGTGGCCATGCTCAAGCAGTTGCAGCTGTTCAGAAAGCGCTTTCCGGAATCGGTGCGCCTGCAACGGCTGGAGCTGGCGGCCCAGGTGCTGGTGGACCTGCAACCGGGCACACACGACGCGGCACTTCAAGACCTGCAGCAGATCTCGGCGCTGGCCGGTGCCGACGACTTTGATCTGGAGTGCGCAAACGTGCTGATTTCACTGTGGGCACGTGTGCCAGAGTCACTGCTGCCGCTGCAGGCGCATGAAACCCTGGTGCAACGAATTGCCATGCGCTTTTGCACGTCCAAGGCCATTGGCGAGGTGCTGGTGGCATCGGCCCGCAGGTGCCCACGCGACGAGGCTGTGATCCGACGCTGCCAGGCGCATGTCTCCCAGCTGGCCGAGCAGGCCATGGAGCTGGCCCTGCGTGGCGATGCCGAAGGCGCAGCCCGCACCCTGCTGGCTGAAGGAGAGTCCACACTCAACGCAAAATTGCTTGAAATGGCGGCTCTGGTGGCGCGCCGGTACCATGCCACATTCGACGACGCCGATGCGCTCGCCGAGCGCGCCAGGACCACACTGCAGCGCTCTTGTCGCGCGGGCAATCACATCGCAGGCATCCAGCGGTCGGGCCGCTCACCGGGTGGGCTGCAGATACGGGGCCGAAGCCTGGCGGAGACGGCAAATGCAGCAGCTTGACAAAGATGTCATCAAGGCCCTCGCCCTCGTCATTGACGGCAACCCGACGTCTCGCAGCGTGATGATCCAGCACCTGCGTGAGTTCGGCTTCGGGATAGTGAAGTCTGCCGCCCGGGTGACCGACGCCAGAGAAATTTTGGAGGCCCGCCGTTTTGACGTGGTGCTGTGCGACAACCACTTTGAAAACAGCGACGAATCGGGGCAGGAACTGCTGGAAGAACTGCGCCGCGAGCAGATGCTGCCGCATTCGACGGTGTTCATCATGGTCACCGGTGACGCCACCTACCAAAAAGTGGCGGAGGCGGCCGAAGCTGCACTCGACAGCTACCTCATCAAGCCCTTCTCGGCCAACACGCTGTTTGAACGCCTGAAAGAAGCCCGGCAGCGCAAGCGTGTGCTCAAGGACATCTTTGACGCCATGGAGGCCAAGAACAACGAGCGCGCTGCCGAGCTGTGCATAGAGCGCTTTGAAAAGCGCGAGCTCTACTGGTTGTATGCGGCGCGAATTGGCGCCGAGCTGCTGTTCTCGCTGAAGCGCACCGACGAGGCCAAGAAACTCTTTGACGCCGTCGTGGAGGCCAAGGCCGTGCCCTGGGCGCGGCTGGGCGTGGCGCGCGTGCAGCTGGCCGATGGCGACGTGGGGCAGGCCCGCCGTACCCTGGAGTCTCTGATGGGCGACTGCCCGCAGTACGCCGACTCGTACGACGTGATGGGCAAGGTGCAGATGGAGCAGGGCCAGATCATGGAGGCGCTGGCCACCTACCGCATGGCGGCCAGCATCACGCCCGGTTGCATCCTGCGCATGCAGCATTGCGGCACGCTGAGCTTTTATGCCGGTGAAGTGGCGGCCGCGACGCAGATGCTGGAACGAACCTGGACCATTGGCAACAAGTCGCGCCTGTTTGACGTGTTGTCCATGGCCTTGTTGGCCTTCCTGCGGTTCGACTCCCGCGACGCCAAGGGCCTGGGCCTGGCCGGCGACGTGCTGGACAAATTTGCTGAAAACTACCCGCAGTCAGTTCGCCTGCGGCGCATGGCGCAATTGGGCAGCATTCTGAAATTCTTGCTCGATGGCAAGGTCGCGCACGGCGTGTTGCTGGCACGCGAGGCCCTGACCGAGGCCAGCCGCCCAGACTTTGACATGGAGGCGGCCACCAACACGCTGTCACTTTGGTCGCGCCTGGGTTCGTACGGCGTGGAAGAACCAGAATTTTCCGCAGCAGTGCGGCTCCTGGCTCGACGCTTCTCGGTCTCAAAGGCCGCCACCGAAGTGCTGACGGCCGCCACCCGGCGCGACCCGCAGGCCAGCGGCTGGATTCGCGAAGCCCACGCCGAGATACTGCAGATGTCTGAAGTGGCCATGAACCACGCGCTGCGCGGCCAACCCAAGGTGGCTGTGGAATTGTTGCTGCAGCACGGCAAGGAAACCGGCAACGCCAAGCTCATCGAGATGGCCGGCCTGGTGGCCAGGCGCCACCAGGAGCGCATCGAAGACGTGGGCGCCTTGCTTGAAACGGCAGGCACCCTGGCACACCGGTATTGCACCCCCACATCGCACATCGCGGGTGTGCGCCGCAGCAACCGCTCAGCCGGCGGCTTGATACTCAGGCGCTAGCGCAGGTGGCTCAACGCGGGCAGCGGGTGCGGCGGGTGCAGGCTCAATACTCGTTGCCGCCGGGCGCCAGGTTGTCGAACTTGGTGAGCGGCTTCAGGAACATCAACCGCACCGTGCCCACCGGGCCGTTGCGCTGCTTGGCGATGATGATTTCGGCCACACCGGGCTCCTTGCTGGCTTCCTTGGTGTAGTAGTCGTCGCGATAGATGAACATGATGACGTCGGCGTCTTGTTCAATGGCACCCGATTCGCGCAGGTCGCTCATCATGGGCCGTTTGTCGGTGCGTGTTTCGACGCTTCGGTTCAACTGCGACAGCGCAATCACCGGGCATTGCAGTTCCTTGGCCAAGGCCTTCAGGCCGCGCGAGATTTCACCCAGTTCGGTGGCTCGGTTTTCGTCGCTGCCCCCGTTGCCACTCATCAGCTGCAAGTAGTCAATGACGATGAGCCCCAGCGTGCCGCCAAACTGCCGCGCCATGCGGCGCGCGCGCGCGCGCAGTTCGGCCGCAGTCAACGCCGGGGTCTCGTCGATGTACATCTGCACCTGGCCGAGCTTTTCGACGGCCTCGGCCAGGCGGCCCCATTCGTCGTCGGCCAGCTTGCCCGTGCGCAGGTGCTGCTGGTTGATGCGGCCCAGCGAGCCCACCAGGCGCAGCGCCAATTGCGACGCGCCCATTTCCATGGAGAACACCACCACGGGCAGGCCCTCTTTGACGGCCACGTGTTCGGCAATGTTCAGCGCAAAGGCGGTCTTGCCCATGGACGGCCGCGCGGCCAGCACGATGAGGTCACCCTTTTGCAGGCCGGCGGTTTCACGGTCCAGGTCAAAGTAGCCGGTGGAGACACCCGTCACGTCTTCGGCGCCGTTTTCTGCCAGTTCGTTGACGCGGTCCAGCAACTGCACCACAAGCTTGTCGATGCCCATGAAGCCCTGGCGCTGGCGCGAGCCTTCTTCACCAATCTTCAGGATCTTGCCTTCGGCTTCATCCAGGATCTGCGGCACCTGTCGGCCTTCGCGGTTGAAGGCGGCGGTGGCAATTTCGTCACTGGCGGCGATGAGCTTGCGCAGGATGGCGCGCTCGCGCACGATCTCGGCGTAGCGGCGCATGTTGGCTGCACTGGGCACGCTCTGCGCCAGCGCGTTGAGGTAGGCCAGGCCGCCCACTTCGTCGGCCTTGCCCACGCTCTGCAATTGTTCAAACACCGTGATCACGTCAGCCGGCCGGCTGTGCTGCACCAGCGCGGCCACGGCGGCAAAGATCTGGCGGTGTTCGTAGCGGTAAAAGTCGCTGTCGGTCAACAACTCGGCCGCGCGGTCCCAGGCCAGGTTGTCCAGCAGCAGGCCTCCCAACACACTTTGTTCAGCCTCCACGCTGTGCGGCGGCACACGCAGGCGCGCCACCTCATCGTCGCGTTGGTTGGTCAGTTCTCGGGGGTCAAACACCTGGTTCATGGATGGCAGGCTGGTAGGAAGCGGCAAAGGCGCCGATATGCATCGACTGACGCCGACTGACGCCAATCTGGGACGTTAACGCGGGCACCGGCAGCACGCCAGATCCCCTCTGTGGGCAAGTCTGTGGACGGCCAGTGGGCTTGCTGTGCAAATCGCTCGCCGCCAAAACAAAAGCCGGCAAGTGCCGGCCTTTGTATGCTGCAGCATGGGCTGCGTCAGGGCGCAGCTCAGTCGGCTTGCGCCACCACGTGCACCGTCACGTCCACCACCACGTCGGTGTGCGGCGACACCGACACGGTGTGCTCGCCCACGGTCTTGATGGGGCCATTGGGCATGCGCACTTGCGACTTCTGCGTGGCCATGCCCATTTTGGTCAGGGCTTCGGCCACGTCGGCATTGGTCACCGAGCCAAACAGGCGGCCGTCAACGCCGGCCTTTTGGGCCACGCGCACAGTCTTGCCGGTCATCTGCTCACCCAACGCCTTGGCGACATCGAGCTTGCCTTGTGCGGCCTTTTCAAGCTCAGCACGGCGGCCCTCAAACTCTTTGATCGCCGCCGCCGTGGCACGGCGTGCCTGCTTGGTGGGGATCAGATAGTTGCGGGCATAACCCGGCTTGACATTGACGACGTCGCCCAGATTGCCGAGCTTGCCGACCTTTTCAAGAAGAATGATTTGCATGTTGTGCTCCTCAGACCTTGTGCTGGTCAGAGTACGGCAGCAGTGCCAGGAAGCGCGCACGCTTGATGGCCACCGTCAACTGGCGCTGGTAGAAAGCGCGCGTGCCTGTCAGGCGGGCGGGCGTGATCTTGCCGTTTTCGCCGATGAAATCGCGCAGGACGTCGATT
>CAZUKT010000227.1:0-1295 GCA_964620975.1 uncultured Rubrivivax sp.
GATGCGGCCGTACCGCTGCCGCATCATGGGCTTGGTGGCGGCACGGCAGGCGCGGAACACGGCCTTGAGGTTGGTGTCAATCACGGCGTCCCAGTCGTCGTCCTTCATGCGCATGGACAGCGTGTCGCGGGTGATGCCGGCGTTATTGACCAGAACGTGCAGACCGCCGTATTCCTTGACGATGGCGTCCACCGCTGCGTCAAGCGCCGGGCCGTCGGTGACGTTGAGCACGATGCCCTTGCAGCCCGCATGTGCAGCCAACGCGGCGCCTATGCCTGCCGCGCCGGATTCGGTGGTGGCGGTGCCGATGACACGCAAGCCAGCCCCAGCAAGGGCCTGTGCGATGGCCTTGCCTATGCCTCTTGAGGCACCGGTGACCAGCGCAATCTGGGCTATTGGGGCGGCCTGAGCTTCACTCATGACAACAGTTCCTTGGCCTGGGCCAGACTGGCGGGGTCGAGCACGGTGGTGGACTTGATTTCGCCGTCAATGCGCTTGACCAAGCCTGCCAGCACCTTGCCCGGGCCGCATTCGAGGATGTACGCAAGGCCACGCGCACGCAAGGCCAGCGTCACTTCAACCCAGCGCACGGGCCCGAAGGCCTGCCGATAAAGCGCGTCGCGGATCGCGTCGGGTTCGGTCTGCGCCGCCACATCAATGTTGTTGACCACCGCAAACCGTGGTGCGCTGATGGCCACGCTGGCGAGCTTGTCACGCAGCGCTTCGGCTGCGGGCTTCATCAGTGA
Organism: uncultured Rubrivivax sp.; assembly: GCA_964620975.1. Lineage (GTDB taxonomy): Bacteria > Pseudomonadota > Gammaproteobacteria > Burkholderiales > Burkholderiaceae_C > Rubrivivax. The sequence continues at coordinate 747 of CAZUKT010000227.1, forward strand.
AGAGTGGAAAGGCGCCGACACCGCCAGCAACAGTGCACGCTTGGCACCCATGGCCTTGAGCTTTTCACAGGCCAGGTCCACACCGGCCTTGCTGCCGGCGATGACGGTCTGCTTGGGATCGTTGAAGTTGGCGGGCTCCACCACCTCGCCACTGGCAGCCGCCACAGCGGCGCAGCCTTCACGCACTTGCGCAGCGTCCAACCCCAAGATGGCGGCCATGGCGCCCGCGCCCACCGGCACGGCCTGTTGCATGGCCTGGGCGCGAAAGCGCACCAACGGCAAGGCGTCGGCCAGTGTCAACGCGCCCGCAGCCACCAGGGCGCTGTATTCACCCAGCGAATGCCCCGCCACGGCGGCCGGCTCGGCACCACCTTCGGCACGCCAGGCCCGGTAGCAGGCGATGGCGGCGGTCAGCATCACCGGCTGGGTGTTCGTGGTGAGGTCCAGCGACTCTTTGGGGCCCAGGTGGATGAGCTTGGCCATGTCTTCACCCAGTGCCGACGAAGCCTCGGCCAGGGTTTGCACCACGGCGGGGTGGTCGCCCCAGGC
>CAZUKT010000227.1:1305-1585 GCA_964620975.1 uncultured Rubrivivax sp.
CAGGCGTCCAGCATGCCCACGGACTGAGAGCCCTGGCCTGGAAAGACAAATGCGAATGCGGTCATCGGGTGGATTCTGTGGGCAAGGGTGCGATCAGAAGTCGAGCAACACGGCGCCCCAGGTGAAGCCGCCGCCCACACCTTCGAGCATGACCGTGTCACCCCGCTGCACGCGGCCGCTGCGCACGGCGGCATCCAACGCCAACGGGATGGACGCGGCCGACGTGTTGCCGTGTTCATGCACGGTAACCACCAGTTTGTCCAGCGACAGCTTGAGCTTG
>CAZUKT010000227.1:1595-7576 GCA_964620975.1 uncultured Rubrivivax sp.
CGCCTCGATGATGCGGATGTTGGCCTGGTGCGGAATCAGCCAGTCCAGGTCGGCCTCGGTGCGGCCGGCCTTTTCAAGCACGGCGCGCGCTGCGCTGTCGAGCACACCCACAGCCAGCTTGAAGACCGCCTGGCCGTCCATCTTGAGCAGCGGGTCACCCAGCACCTGCCCGCCCGACACCGTGCCGGGCACACACAGGATGCCCACGTGCCGGCCGTCCGCGTGCAGTTCAGTGGCCAGGATGCCGGGCTCGGCGCTGGCCTCCAGCACCACGGCACCGGCGCCGTCACCAAACAGCACGCAGGTGGTGCGGTCGTTGAAATCAAGCAGGCGCGAAAAGACTTCGGCGCCCACCACCAGGGCGCAGCGTGCCGTGCCGGCGCGGATCATGGCGTCGGCCACCGTGAGGCCGTAGACGAAGCCCGAGCACACGGCCTGCATGTCAAATGCCGGGCAACCGGCGGCGCCCAACTTGTGCTGCAGGATGCAGGCGGTGGACGGGAACACCATGTCCGGCGTGGACGTGGCCACGATGATCAGGTCCAGGTCATCCGCATTGCGGCCGGCAGCGTGCAGGGCGGCGCGTGCTGCGTGCAAGGCCAGGTCACTGCTGTTGACGCCGTCGTCGGCAAAGTGGCGTGCGCTGATGCCGGTGCGGTCAACGATCCACGCGTTGCTGGTTTCCAGGCCACGCGCCGCCAGCAAGGCGGTCATGTCGTCATTGGTCAAGCGCCGCGGCGGCAGGCAGCTGCCGGTGCCGGTGATGCGCGAGTAACGCGGTTCGAAAGGGTTGGCCGTGGGCTTGGGGTTCATGCCGCTTGTTCTGAGGCGGTGCCCGTGGGTGGCAAGGCCTGCTGAGCAGCCAAGACCGTGGCGCCGATCCGGTCGTGCACACGGTCAAGCAACCGGTTGCGGGCGGCATCATAAGCCCGCGCCAGCGCGTTCTCGAACGCAAACGCATCGGCCGAGCCGTGGCTCTTGAAGACCAGGCCCCGCAAGCCCAGCAGCGCCGCGCCGTTGTAGCGACGCGGGTCAACGCGGTGCTTGAAACGCTTGAGCACCGACATGCCGATCACGGCAACCAGCTTGGAGAAGATGCTGCGCGTGAACTCCTGGCGGATGAATTCCGACAGCATCGATGCCAGGCCCTCGGAGGTCTTGAGCATGACGTTGCCGACAAAGCCGTCACACACCACCACGTCCACCGTGCCCTTGAAGATGTCGTTGCCTTCGACGTTGCCGAAGAAACGGATGTGGCCGCTGTCGCCCGCGCTGCGCAGCAGTTCACCCGCGCGCTTGATGACGTCGCTGCCCTTGATGGCTTCTTCGCCGATGTTGAGCAGGCCCACACTGGGTTCGGGTTTGCCGTCCACAGCCGCCACGAGCGCACTGCCCATCACGGCAAACTGCAGCAGGTGTTCGGGCGTGCAGTCCACATTGGCGCCCAGGTCAAGCACCGTGGTGTAGCCGTCAAGCCGGTTGGGCATGATGGCGGCAATGGCCGGGCGGTCAATGCCTTCTACGGTCTTGAGAAGAAACCGCGCCAGCGCCATCAAGGCGCCGGTGTTGCCGGCCGACACACAGGCGTGGGCGCCGTCCTTGAGCTGCAAGATGGCCACCCGCATTGACGAATCACGCTTGCGCCGCAAGGCGACCTCAATGGGGTCTTCCATGGTGACCATCTCGGTGGCCACCAGATGCGTGCAACGCGGCCAACCTTGCGCCGCAGCCAGCGACTGGGCACTGCCCACGAGCACCAGTTCGGCCTGCGGATGTTTGGCCAGAAACGACTTGCAAGCCGGCAACGTAACCGAAGCGCCGTGGTCGCCGCCCATGCAGTCAACGGCTATGCGCACCGTGGTGAGCGGTGCGAGCGGGGCGTCAGCAGTCACAGCGGCAGGCTTGGCGTGGCCGGTGGGAAACAGCGATCATGACCACGGCCGCAAAGCACACGCGGCCCAATCAGACTCAGGCGTCAGCCTTGGTCTTGAGGACCTTGCGGCCGCGATAAAAGCCCGTGGGGCTGATGTGGTGGCGCATATGCACCTCGCCCGTGGTGGGCTCCACACCCGTACCCGGCGCCGCAACGGCGTTGTGTGAGCGGTGCATGCCGCGCTTGGAAGGCGACTTCTTGTTTTGCTGGACGGCCATGGAAACTCCTGGGATCGACGCGCTGCCAGAGGGTGCGCCTCTGGGGCGATGGGGGTTTGACGCCCCCGGCGCACCCACAGTGGCTGCGGTGCTGGAAGCGCGCGAAAACAAATTTTGGTACTGCTTTCGCGACTGCTCGCGGCTGCTTTCGCGACTGCTCGCTACTGCATTTGCGGAACATGACGGAACATTACGGGACTTTTGGGCGGGCCAAAGCTCATTGCCTGCCCGCCGCAAAGCCCGCGAGTATAGCACCGCACATCTGGCCCCGGCCTGCGGCTTCAGCCGGCCGGGCCACCGCCGCTGCGGCCCTTCAGCGCCGCCAGCGCCGCAAAGGCATGCGGCGCCGGGGCGGCATCCACTTCGGCATCGACGCGCACCGGCAAGGGATCGGGGCACACGCCATCGTGCCGGGGCACGATGGGCAAGCCCAGGATCAACTCGTCTTCCAGCAACTCGATCAGGTCCAGCCGTGCGGGCAACACCAACACGTCGTCTTCCAGTTCCTCGTCCAGGCGAGCGGCCTCGTCTTCGTGGCGCACAAACCTGAATTGCCTTTCCACCGTCAGCGCTTCGCTCATGGTGCAAAGGCAACGCTGGCACTGCAGGGCCACCGTGGCCTGGCCGTGCAGGTGCAGCCAGACCTCGGGCGGGCCGCCAGCCACCGGGCGCAGGCTGCCCTGGGCCCGCCACGTGGCCACGGCATCTGCAGCGGGTGGGGTCTGCAGGCTGCTGGCCAGGCGTTGCATCTGGGGCAGCGGCCAGGCGCCACTGAGGCTGTCACCGGCACGGCAAAAGGCCAGCACGTCCAGTGCAGGGTGATGGGCAGATGGTTGGCTCATGCGCGTGGCTCCGGCCAATGGCGTGCAAATACAGAGGCCAGCGCCGGCTGCGTTTGCACGCGCTCCAGCAGGGCACAAAAGGCAGGGCGCGATTGACGAAGATGGCCCCGTGCACCCGACCAACGCGACACCACGGCCGCAAGCAGGTCCACGGCATTGGGCTCGGCCCCGCCCAGGTAAGCCGTGGGCACGGCAGCAAACTGGTCCGCAAACAGGTCCCAATAAAGATGCAGCCTGCTGCGGGCGCCAGCGCGCACAGCGTCCAGCGTGGTGGCATCGGTGGCGCTGCACCAGCGCTCGGGGTAGTCAATGACGCCAACGGCGGCATAACAATTGGCCGCAATGAACACCAACGCCCGAATCGCCTGTGCGCGGGCATCGTCGTCAGCGGGCAGCAACCCCGACTCTGGGCAGACCAATCCCAGATGAATCAGGATGGCGGCGCTCTCGGTCAACACCGCACCGCCAGGTGCCAGCAGCGCCGGGATCTGCCCCAGCGGGTTGGCACGCTGCAATTCGGCTTGCGCAGATTTGGCCTCCCACGTGGACGCACGCACCACGCGATACGGCAATCCGCAGCGCTCGAGCGCCATCTCCACTGCTGCCGAGCCTGAGCCGGCAGATCCGTACAAGGTCCACATGGGCGGCAGTGTAGCCACGCGCACCGCTGCCAAGGCCGTTGACAATGCCGGCCATGCCCACACCGCGCCTGATCCTGGCCTCTACCTCACGCTACCGGCGTGAACTGCTGCAGCGCCTGCGCCTGCCTTTTGAAGTGGTGGCGCCGCTCACCGACGAAACCCCCCTGCCCGCCGAAACACCGGCCGCGCTGGCCCTGCGCCTGGCCCTGGCCAAGGCGCAGGCCGTGGCTGCGCTGCACCCGGGCGCGGTGGTCATAGGCTCCGACCAGGTGGCCGACCTGGACGGGCAGGCCATCGGCAAACCCGGCAACCACGAACGCGCCACCGAGCAGTTGCGCATGATGCGTGGGCGGCGTGTGGTCTTCCAGACCGGCGTGGCAGTGGTGCGCTCAGACACGGGCTACGCGCAAGCCATGCTGGCGCCGGTGACCGTGAGCTTTCGCAACCTGAGCGACGCTGAAATCGAACACTACCTGCGCACCGAGCAGCCCTATGACTGCGCCGGCAGTGCCAAGTGCGAAACCCTGGGCATCGCTTTGCTCGACGCCATCGACAGTGACGACCCCACCGCCCTGGTGGGCCTGCCACTGATCCGCACCTGCCGCATGCTGCGCGAAGCCGGCATCAACCCCTTGCAGACATGATGAACGGCACACTGGTTCTCATGCCCAACACGCTGGATCTGGGCACCGCCGAAGTGCCGCTGCAGGACCTGCTGCCGCTGGGCGTGATCCGCCGCGCTGCCAAGCTGCAGCACTGGGCGGCTGAAGACGCACGCAGCGCACGGGCATTCTTGAAGCGCGTGGCCATCATCGAGCCGCTGGTGGTGCCACTGCAAGCCATGGCCATCACCGAACTGCCTCGCCCACGCAAAGGCAGCCGCGAGCCGGTGCCGGCCGCCGAGTGGCAGGCGCTGCTGGCGCCCGCACTGGCCGGGCATGACGTGGGGCTGATCTCAGAGGCTGGCCTGCCCGCCGTGGCCGACCCCGGCGCGGCCCTGGTGGCCGCCGCACACGGTGCGGGCGTGCCGGTGCTGCCATTGGCGGGCGCCAGTTCTTTGCTGCTGGCCCTGGCGGCCAGTGGCCTGAACGGCCAGAGCTTTGCCTTTGTGGGCTACCTGCCGCAAGAAGCACCGGCACGGGCCAGCCGCATCAAAGAGCTGGAAGCCTTGTCGCGCCGGCTGGCGCAAACACAATTGATGATCGAAACGCCCTACCGCAACGCGGCCGTGCTGGGCGCGTTGCTGGAATCGTTGGCACCGGCCACGCGGCTGAGCGTGAGCTGCGGTTTGACACTGCCGGGCGGCTGGACACGCACCGACCATGTGGCCGCATGGCGCAAGGCCGCGGTGCAGATGCCAGACCGCGTGCCTGCCGTCTTTGGGCTGCTGGCCACCTGACCAGCCAGCCACGGCGCAGGCCCCGGGCGCTGAACTACGGCGTGCCGCCCAGCAACGACGCCACCTTCTTCTTGGGGCGGATGTTGGGCGACATGCCACGCGACGCCAAAGGCGGCGTGCCGGGCTTGGCCACGGTTTCCCAAGACGCTGCACCGGACCCGGTGGGCTCGTAGGGCTTGTCGAAAAACGGGTCGCGCGAAGCCGACGGCCTGCGCGGCCGCTCTGCCACGGCAATCTGTGCGGCGGCCTGCGACGGTGCGGCCACCAAGTCCGTGGCAGCGCTGGACAGGGGTGCCGCCAAACGTTCGGCATCATCGTCGTCGCGGCGGCGCGGCCGGCGCGGGCGATCGTCGTCGATCTCGATAGGCTCCAGCTCGATCTTCTTCTTGATGAGCTTTTCAATGTCCGCGACCATGCGCGTGTCGTCCCGCGTGACCAGCGTCACCGCCAAGCCCGACGCACCCGCGCGGCCCGTGCGGCCGATGCGGTGCACGTAGTCTTCGGCATGGAAGGGCACGTCAAAGTTGAAGACGGCCGGCAGGTCCGTAATGTCCAGCCCACGCGCGGCCACGTCGGTGGCCACCAGCAAGTCCACTTCACCGGCCTTGAACGCCGCCAGCGCCTTGAGCCGCTCGTCCTGGCTCTTGTCGCCGTGCAGCGCCTGTGTCTTGAGGCCATCGCGTTCAAACGAGCGCGCCAGGCGTGCGCAGCCGAGCTTGGAGTTGACGAAGATCAGCGCCTGCGACAGCTCGCGCGACTTCAGCAACTGGCGCACCACGGCCCGTTTGTCGTCGTCGGTGACGCTGTAGAAACGCTGCTCGACATTCGTCGCGGTGGCGTTGGGCCGCGCCACTTCCACCAGCACTGGGTCTTGCAGATAGCTGTTGGCCAGGCGCCGGATCTCGGGCGAAAAGGTGGCTGAAAACAGCAGCGTCTGCCGCGCCTTGG
>CAZUKT010000228.1:0-7534 GCA_964620975.1 uncultured Rubrivivax sp.
TCTACGACCACGTGGAGGCCAGTGAATTTGCCGACGCCCACCGCCTGGCCGCCGGCATGGTGGTGTTTGCGCTGGTTGTGCTGGTGACGCTGTACGTCGTCAACCGCCCGGCGCAGAAAGTGCGCGCCGCATGATCGAGGCCAGGCTGGCGTTGCCACGCGGCGGCTTCACGCTGGACGTGGCCCTGGCGCTGCCGGCGCGTGGCGTGACCGCGCTGTACGGCCCCTCGGGCTGCGGCAAGACCACGGTGCTGCGTGCACTGGCGGGGCTGGAACGCGCGGCCGGCCGCGTGGCCTTTGATGGCACGGTGTGGCAGGACGATGCGCACAACTTGTTTGTGCCCACGCACCGCCGCGCCATCGGCTACGTGATCCAGGAAGCGGCGCTGTTCCCGCACCTGAACGTGCGCGACAACCTGGCCTACGGTTTGAAGCGCGTCGCCGCCACGCAGCGGCGCATCAAGCTGGAGCAGGTGCTGGGCCTGCTCGGCATCGGCCACCTGCTGCAGCGCCGGCCCGACACGCTGTCGGGTGGTGAACGCCAGCGTGTGGCCATTGCCCGGGCCCTGGCCACCAGCCCCGCTCTGCTGCTGATGGATGAACCGCTGGCCGCGCTGGACGCCAAACGCAAGGCCGAGGTGCTGCCCTACCTGGACCGCCTGCACCAGGAACTGGGCATCCCCATCGTCTACGTCAGCCATGCCATCGACGAAGTGGCTCGCCTGGCCGACCACCTGGTGCTGATGGAAGCCGGCCGTGTGCTGGCCCAAGGTCCGCTGGCCGACATGCTGTCACGCCTGGACCTGCCGGTGGCCTTTGGCGACGACGCGGGTGTGGTGCTGGACGCCGTGATCGGCGAACGTGACGCGCAGTGGCAACTGGCCAGGCTGGACGTGGGCGGCAGTGCCTGCCAGTTGTGGACCCGCGACCAGGGCTTGGAAGTGGGCCGGCCCGTGCGCCTGCGTGTGCTGGCGCGTGACGTGAGCCTGGCCCGCACGCCGCAAACCGGCACCAGCATCGCCAACCAATTGCATGGCACGGTGGAAGCCATTGCCGATGACGAGCACCCTGCGCTGGCCCTGGTGCGGGTGCGGGTGGGTGCAGGTGCAGGCGCCGGTGCGGCGCCCCTGGTGGCACGGCTGACACGCCGGTCAGCCCATGCGCTGGGCCTGGCGCCGGGCATGCCGGTGTGGGCGCAGGTCAAGACCGTGGCACTGATGGAATGAACCCGTGAGCGGCAACCTGATCACGGCCGAACTCAAGCTCGCCGGGCGCCTGGACGCACGCTTCTTTTCGCTGCTGCAGGCGCTGCAGGACACCGGCTCCATCACCAAGGCCGCGCGCACGGCAGGCCTGTCCTACAAGGGCGCCTGGCTGCTGCTGGAAACAGCCTGCAACCTGGCCCATGAACCGCTGCTGCAAACCGCCACTGGCGGCGCGGGCGGTGGTGGCACGCGGCTGACACCTGCTGCAATGGGCCTGCTCGACGCCTGGCGCACGCTGCAGAACGAACAACGTGAATTCCTGTGTGTGCAGGAAGCCCGGCTTTCACAACTGCCGGCCCTGCACGGGCTGCTCCGAAGGATGTCCATGAAGACCACCGCACGCAACCAGTTTGCCGGCACCGTCAGCAGCGTTGACGTGGGCCCCGTGTCGGCTGAAGTCAGCATCGCGCTGAAGAGCGGCGGTGAAGTCACCGCCACCATGACGGCGGCTGCGGCCAAGCGCCTGAAGCTGAAGAAGGGCAAAGAGGCCATTGCGCTGATCAAGGCGTCGGCGGTGGTGCTGGTGAGCGACTTTGCCGGCTGGCAGTTGTCGGCACGCAACCAGCTCGCGGGCACGGTGTCGCGCATCGAACGTGGTGCCGTGTCGTCGCTGGTGGTGCTGACATTGCCAGGCGGCGCCAACATCACGGCCAGCGTCACCAACGAAGGCGTGGAGGCACTGGCCCTGAAGGTGGGCACGCCGGCCACGGCGGTGTTCAAGGCCTACGCCGTGATGGTGGCCGCCCAACCCTAGAAGTGGCACCGGGCTGACGGGGTTGTCGGTGATCCCCAAGTGCGCATCACCGGCGGCCCGTCGCAGCATGTGCCATCCGCCGTCCGCCATCCGCCATCGGGTTGCCCCTAGCTTGCCGCAGATTGTTAACAATCTGACACTGAGCCCATGAACATCCTGCACTCTGAAGTCACGGGCACGGTCTGGAAGATCGAGGCCCCGGTTGGCACCGCCGTGGCCGAAGGCGACACCGTGGTCATCGTGGAATCCATGAAGATGGAAATCCCCGTGTGTGCCACCTGCGCCGGCGTGGTGCGCGAAATCCATGTCGCCGAAGGCGAAGCGGTGGTTGAAGACCAGCCCGTGGCGGTGGTGGGCTGATGAAACCGCTGGACGGCGACCCGGCCCTGTATTCGCGCTGGGAAGGTGCGGTGGCCTTCCGCCTGTTCAGCGAGCAGGCCGTGCCCACGCTCACGGTGCCCGAGCAGATAGCGGCGCAACTGGGCGACCGCATTCTTGACGGCCGGCTGGCGCCCGGTGCCCGCATTGGTGAGCAAGAACTGGCCGATGAATTCCAGGTCAGCCGCGGCCCGGTGCGCGAGGCCGTGCGCATCCTTGAACGCGAAGGCCTGGCCACCATCCTGGCGCGGCGTGGCGCCATCGTCACTGAACTCTCGGCCGGCGAGCTGAGCGAAATCTTCGAGATCCGCGCGGCGCTGTTTGACACCGTGGCGCGGCAGGTGGCGGCCACGCGGCCCCCCGAGTTGCTGGCGGTGCTGCGGTCGGGCCTGCTGCGGCTGGAAGAACTGGCGGCGGCCCCTGACGGTGGCGGCGCCTACGCCGAAACCACCTACCGCCTGCTCTTGATCACGGCGCGCTTTTGCAGCAACCTGCGGCTGCAGCGCCTGCTGGCGTCGCTTTCGCTGCAGACGCTGCGCTACAGCAAGCTCGGGCTTGAATCCACTGACCGGCGCAAACGCTCGGCCCGGCTCTGGCGCCAGGCACTGAACGCCCTGGAGCGCGGCGACGCCGAGCGCCTGGTGGCGCTGAGCCGCCAGCGCATTGAAGAGTCGGGTGCCGAAGCGGCACGCCGCCTGGGCGCCAAGGGGCAGGCGCGATGACCCCGCCACGTGGCGCGCAAGGCCCGCTCGCCGGGCTCCAGGTGGTGGAGATCTGCACCACCATCGCCGGCCCGGCCTGTGCGCGGCTGCTGGCCGACTTTGGCGCCGACGTCATCAAGATCGAGCCGCCCGACGGCGACCCGGTGCGCCAGATGGGCCGCCACGTGGGCGATGTGTCGCTGTACGCGGCCAGCATCCTGCGCAACAAACGCTCGGTGGTGCTGGACCTGAAGCTGCCGGCCGACCGCGAGGTGGCGCATGCACTCATCGCCCGGGCCGACATCCTGGTTGAAAACAACCGCCCCGGCGTGCTGGAAAGGCTGGGCTTTGGCTACGACGTGCTCAGCGCCGCCAACCCCGGCCTGGTGATGGTGCGCATCAGTGGCTACGGGCAAAGCGGCCCCTACGCCCAGCGCCCTGGCTACGGCGCCATCTGCGAAGCCGTGGGCGGTGTGCGCCACCTCACCGGCGACCCCGACCGCCCGCCCGCCCGCGTGGCGCTGGCCACCACCGACTACCTGAGCGCCACCTACGCCGCATTTGGCACCCTGGCCGCCATCCACGAACGGGCCCGCTCGGGCCTGGGCCAGGTGGTGGACGTGGCACTGTATGAAGCCGCCTTCACGCAGCTAGAACCCATGGTGCCGGCCTTTGAAAAGCTGGGTGTGGTGCCAAAGCGTGAAGGCCCCAACCTGCCTTCCATGGCACCCAACAGCCTGTACCCCACATCCGACGGCGGCTACGTGCTGATTGCCGCCAACAGCAACCCCACCTTCGAGCGGTTGGCCGCGCTGATGGGCCAGCCCGAATTGCTGCAAGACCCACGCTTTGACAGCATCCGAACCCGGGGTGAAAAGCCCCACATGCAGGCGCTGGACGCCATCGTGGCCGCATGGACGCGGCAGTTTGACGGCGAGGCGCTGGAAGCCCTGCTGCTGAAAGCCGAAGTGCCGTCGGCCCGCGCCTACACCATTGCCGACATCTACCGCGACCCGCAATTCGCCGCGCGACAGATGCTGCAGCAGGTGCCCCACCCCACCCTGGGCCACACCACGCAGGCTGGCATCGTGCCGCGCCTGTCGGCCACACCCGGGCGCATCCGCCACACCGGCCCTGATCTTGGCGCCGACACCGATGCGGTGCGTCGCGAAGCCCTCGCCTCCAAGGAGTCCTGACGATGAGATCGCTGATTCGCCAAGCCGCTGCATGCCTGCTGGCTGCTGCCGTGTGGGCGCCCATGCACGCCCATGCGCAATGGCAACCCACCGAACGTGTCACCTACCTCATCGGCGTCGCACCCGGCGGCACGGTGGACCTGTACGCCCGTGGCATCAAGGACCAGCTTGAAGGCCTCAAGCTCGTCAACGGCCAGACCGTGCTGCCCGAAAACAAGGTCGGTGCGGGCGGTGCCATTGCCCTGCAGGCACTGGCGCAAAACGCCGGCAACGGGCACTGGCTGGCCACCTTCCACACCGGCTCCATTGCCGGCGCCGTGACCGGCCTGATCAAGGCCGACGTGCGGCAATTCCCGCCCGTGGCGATGATGGTGGAAGAAACATCGCTGGTGGCCGTGCGGGCCGATTCACCGCTGAAGACGGCGGCCGACCTGGTGGCCGCGCTGAAAGCCAACGTGGCGTCGCAGCGCATCGCCGTGGCACCGGCGCTGGGCCAGAACACGCACCTGGCGATTGCCAAGCCGCTGAAGGTGGCGGGCGTGGCCATCGGCCAGCTCACCATCGCGCCGTTCCGCTCGTCGGGCGAGTCGGTGAACGCATTGCTCGGTGGGCATGTGGACGTGGTCTCGGCCACCGCGCCCACGCTCGTGCCGCACCTGCTGGCGGGCAAGCTGCGCATCCTGGCCAGCGCAGCGCCAGAGCGTGGCACGGGCCCGCTGGCCGACGTGAAGACCTGGCGTGAACAGGGCGTGGCCGCCGACTACGTGTCCTACAACGGCGTCATGCTGGCGCCCAGGGCCACGCCCGCGCAGCAGCAGTTCTGGGAAGCCGCGCTCAAACGCGTGGCGGCCAGCCCGGAGTGGACGGCGCTGGTAGAAAAGTCAGGCAACAAGGCCATCTTTCGCGGCAGCGACGCGTCTCAGCGCTACCTTGAGGCCGAATGGAAAGCCACCACCGAACTGGTCACTGAACTTGGCCTGGCTCCCAAATGAGCGCGCCTGAATTTGAACCCGCCGGCGAGTGGGCCGAAGAACTGACTGAGCTGCAACAGCGCCGCCACATGGCCGCACAAATGGGCGGCCCCGAGGCCGTGGCCAAGTTCAAGGCACGCGGCCGCCACACAGCGCGTGAACGCATCAGCACGCTGCTGGACGACGGCAGCTTCCGCGAACTGGGCCGCATCACCGGCAAGGGCCACTACGACGCCGAAGGCCGGCTGCAGGGCATGCAGGCCGTCAACGCCATCATCGGCACCGGCCGCGTCGAGGGCCGAAAGATCGTGGTCTCTGCCGACGACTACACCATCCGCGCCGGCTCGTCAGAAGGCACCATCTCCGACAAGTGGGTCTACGCCGAGCGGCTGGCGCTGGGCCAGCACATGCCGCTGGTGCGGCTGGTGGACACGGCCGGCGGCAGCGTCAAGCTGCTGGCGCAATCGGCCTCGTCCAAGATCCCGGGCTACGGCAACTGGCCGGGCGTGGAACTGCTCAAGACCGTGCCCGTGGTGGGCGTGGCGCTGGGCGCCTGCGCCGGCCTGGGCGCGGTGAAGGTGTTGCTGTCGCACTTTTCGGTCATGGTGCGTGACCAGGCCCAGGTCTTTGCCGCCGGCCCGCCGGTGGTGAAGCAGGCCTACGGCATTGACATCGACAAAAACGACCTGGGTGGCTACAAGGTGCACCGCAAGAGCGCGCTGGTGCACAACGAAGCCGTGGACGAAGCCGACGCGCTGCGCCAGGTGCGGCAGTTTCTGAGCTACCTGCCGCGCAGCGTGCACCAGTTGCCCGAGCGCGTGGCGCCGGCTGACAGCCCCGAGCGTGCCGACGACTGGCTCAAGGACGCCATTCCGCACGACCGCCGCAAGATCTACGACCCGCGCAAGATCATGGCGGCGCTGTTTGACCACGGTTCCATCTTCGAGATCGGGCGCTACCAGGGCGGCTCGGTCATCACCGCCTTTGCGCGCCTGAACGGCTGGCCAGTGGGCGTGTTGTGCAGCGACCCCAAAGTGGCCGGCGGCGCCATGACGCTGAACGCCGCCTACAAGACCGAACGCCATGCCAAGCTGTGCGACACCTTTGGCCTGCCCATGGTCAACCTGATCGACCAGCCCGGCAACGCCACCGGGCCTGAGGCCGAACTGGCCGGCACGCTGCTGGGCGCCGTGCGGGTGGTGACGACGATTGAAGACCTGCGCATCCCGTGGCTGAGCATCATCATGCGGCGCGCCTTTGGCATGGCCGGCGGCATGCACGCGCCCAAGTACTTTCCGGCGCTCAACTACCGCTTTGCCTGGCCTTCGGCGCGCTGAGGTTCCATCCCCATCGAAGGCGGTGTGGACGCCGCGCACAAGGCCGAGATCGAAGCCGCCGCCGACCCGCTGGCCGCACGCGCCGCGCTCGAGGCCAAGTACCACCGCATCGGCTCACCGTTTCGCACGGCCGAGCAGTTTGGCATCCTGGACATCATCGACCCGCGCGAAACGCGCTCGCTGCTGTGCGACTGGATGGAAGACGCACGCGCCGTGCTGGAAGGCGAACACGCAAGCCGCAACACCCGCAGCCCCCGGAGCACCCGATGACCCGACACACCCTGATCCGCACCCTGGCGGCGTTGGCCTGCGCCCTGCCGGCTTTCGGTTTTGCGCAGGACTGGAAGCCCGAACGCAATGTCGAATTCGTGGTGCCGGCCGGCCCCGGCGCGGCGCTGGACACCGCCGCGCGCCAGATCAAGGAACTGATAGACCGCGACAAGCTCATCCCCACCGCCATGATCGTCAGCAACAAGCCCGGCGGCGGCGGCATGGTGGCCATGGTGGGGCTGCAGGCCAAACCGGGCGACGGCCACATGCTGGTCACGCTGACGCACTCGTCCATCAACAACCGGCTCGTGGGCGAGGTGGCGCTGGGCTATGAAGACTTCACGCCCATCGCCGTGCTGTTTGACGAATTCATCACCGTGGCAGTGCGTGCCGACTCGCCCATCAAGAACGGGCGCGATCTGGTGGACGCGTTGAAGAAGGACCCCACGGCGCTTTCAGTGGGCGTGGCCACCACCATTGGCAACCACATCCACGCCGCCATCGCCAAGCCGCTGAAGGCGGCGGGCGTGAACATCGGCAAGATGACGGTGGTGCCCTTCAAGTCGTCGGCAGACTCCATGACCAACCTGCTGGGCGGCCACCTGGACGTGGTGTCGGCGTCGGCCATCAACGTGGTGCGACTGATGAAGGCCGGCAAGATCC
>CAZUKT010000229.1:0-7506 GCA_964620975.1 uncultured Rubrivivax sp.
GTCCCGGAACTCACCCCGCCCGATGGGGACGTGATCGTCGACAAGACCGCGAACGGGGCCTTCTACCAGACCGACCTCGAGCTGGTGCTGCGCGCACGGGGCATCACGCACCTGATTTTCTCGGGCTGTACGACCGACGTCTGTGTGCACACCACGCTGCGAGAGGCCGTCGACCGCAAGTACCAATGCCTGCTGGTGCAGGACGCCTGCGCCAGCGCCGACGCCTACGCGCACGCCGCGGCCCTGCACATGGTCACGGTGGAAGACGGGGTCTTCGGTGTCGTGTCGACGCTGGAGGACGTGCTCCGCGGCCTCGCGGCGTGCCGAGCGGGTGCCCGTTGATGGACCGCAGCGCCGAGCCGTCGCAGGCGCACGCCTTCCCAGGCAGCCTGTACAGCCGCAGGCAGGCCATCGCCGTGCTCGCGGCGATGGTGCTGGTCACGATCGGCTTGAACCTGGTCGTGCTGCCGATGAACCTGATGGTGGACCCGATCCGCAAGACGCTTGGCATCAGCGACGTTCAGATCAGCCTGCTGCTTGGTGCCGTCGGAGCGGGGCCCTTCGTCGTGATGAGCCTCGTGGGCGGCTGGCTCACCGACCGGATGTCAGGACGGTGGCTGCTGATCGCAGCCATCGCCACATGGAGCCTGGGCGCAGCGCTGTGCGCGACGGCCCGCAGCTACGAGACCTTCATCCTAGGGCGCGCGCTGATCCACGTCGGCGCCGGCCTGAAGATGCCGGTGGCGATGACCTGGATCAACGATGCCTTCCCGCCCGAGCAGCGCGGCCGAGCCGTGGGGGCGTTCTTCGTCGTCCTCGGCACGGCGCCTTCGCTTTGCGTCGCGCTGTCCGGCATGGCGCAGAGCGCGGCGGAGGGCGGCGCCTTCGCCTCCTGGTCGGCCGTCATCGGTCCCGAGCCCTGGCGCGCCGCCACGCTGGTGCTGGCGGCCCCGGGCCTGCTGACCCTGCTTGCGGTCCTGGGCCTTCCGGACCGGCGCGGTGCCCTGGCCTCTGAAGCCGAAGGCGCCAGCGTGGCGAAGACTGCGGCGCTGCCCCTGGGCCTGCTGGTCACCCTGGTCGCCGCGGCGGCCCTGATCGTCATGGTCGACGGCGCCAACCTGGCCTGGATGGCGACGGTCTTCACGCGCGACTACGGCTACGACGCTCAGCAGGCCGGGTTCAGCTTCGGCCTCGTTACGCTGCTGGCGGGCAGCATGGGTCCGCTGATCGGGGGGTGGCTGGCCGACTCGCTGTATCGACGTCACGGCGCAGTGGGGCGGGTCTGGCTTGCCGCCGCCACCTGCCTGTGCTGCGCGCCCCTGCTGGCGGTGTACGTGGTGAAGGCTCCGGTCTGGCTGACGCTCGCGCTGACGCTCAACGGCATTTGCACCGTGGCCGCAGTGTCCATAACCTACATCAACGCCCAGGCGCTGTTGCCCGACCGGATCCGAGGCTTGGGCACGGGCATGATCGCTGCCACCACAGCGCTCGTGGGTTCGGCCGGGCCGACGCTGGTGGCCCTGTCGTCGGAGCACTGGTTGGCCGGACCGATGGCGCTGCCTAGGTCCATCGCGCTCGTCGGGGCGTGTGGCAGCCTGCTGGCCGCTGGCGTGCTGGCCGCCGGCGCCCTCCGGCTGTCTCGGGCGCGTGCGAGCCTGGCACCCGCCAACCGCGTCACTTGAGCCAGCGCCCCACGGCGTGCGACCGCGGTCCAGCGGCCCGGCGGGGCCACACCTGGCAGCGCACGAGCGCCGATGGGCAGCATCAGACCATCGTCAACGTGCGCAGGAATCGGTCGAACAACTGCGCCTGCGAGTGGATGCCGAGTTTGGCGTAGAGGTTGCGCTTGTGATTCGTCACCGTGCCTTCCTCGATGTCGAGCGTGCGGGCCATGGACTTGGCCGAGTGGCCCTTGAGCATCAGCTCGATGATGTCGGTTTCGCGGGAGGTGATGTCGCCGGCGTGCATGGCGCGGATCTGCTCGCGCAGCTCAAAACCCGGGCGCAGGGGTTGCGCCGGCATGTGCTGGGCCTCGCGCCAGGCGAAGTGGCGCTCCACGAAAGCCCGCACCAGGGGCTCGAAGTCGCCGAAGCGGGTTCGCTCCACCTCGTCGAAGGCCGTCAGCGGGGCCTCGCGCTCCACGAAGATGTGCACCCAGGTTCCCGACGCCAGCGGGACCACGTAGCGCAGTTCGTCCACGACCCCTGTGGCCTGGTAGTGGCGCAGGAAGTACTCGGACTGTCGGAAGTCCTCCGGCGCGATGTCGTCCATGCGAACCAGTCCTGCACGGCCATCGACCACCGTGCGCCAGAATGGGTCGAGCAGGTAGAGGCCGTCGCAGTAGGGCGCCATAGCCGCCTGCATGTAGTCGCGCTCGTAGTTGGAGTCGATCAGCACGGGCCGACGTTCGCGCGCGTACTCGACCACGATGAAGTTGGTCACCGAGGCCAACGCACCGAGGAAGCGATGCAACTCGTCCAGTGCGTCGGTACCGTGGCATGCGGCCAGCAGGCGGGCGGCCCAGCCCGAGGCCCAGGCAAGGGGCCGGTCCAGGGGCTCGGGGGTGACGGTCGTCATGCGCATGGTGGCCGCAGCAGTATGTCAGCTGCGCAGCCGCCTGCCGCGTCAGGGTCTGGCGAGCGCCTGGCGCAGCCGCACGAGGTGTCCCTCGATCACCGCCTGGGTGGCGGCGATGTAGCCCTCGCGCAAGGCCCGCGTCGCCGGCCAGTCCATGCCGGGCTGCGGCAGGTCCAGCCAGAACAGGTTCAGTTCCAGCAGGCAGCCTGCGGGCAAGGGCTGCAGGCGCCAGTCGACAAAGGCGGTCGTCGCCGCTTCAGCCAGGGTCTCCAGCCGCAGCACCATGCGGCGGTGCAGCTCAAGGTGCAGGACCTCCTCGAGCCGCGTGTGGACGCTGCCGTCGTCGCCACGGCTCGAGAATTGCGCCCGCTCGCCCGCTGCCCCCTGCTCGCCGTCGATGGTAGCCTTGCCGGCAAAGCCCGGCATCCAGGGCGCACGGTCCAGCAGCAGGGCCCACATCTGCTCGCAGGAGGCCGGCAGTTCCGCACGCGCAACGTTGAAGGCCCCGAAGGTGTGAGCCCCGAAGCCAGGAGCGAGCGCCGGGGCATCCGCTGCGGCGCTCACGCGGCAACACCCCCGCGCGCCGCGGCCCAACGCTCCACCTGCGGCGCGAGCACGGGCAGGGCGTAGGCGCCGTTGATCAGCAGCGCGTCGTGGAAACCGCGGACGTCGAAGGCGTCACCCATGCGCTGCCGCGCGTCCCGGCGCAGGCGCTCGATCCCGATATGACCCAGCTCGTAGGCCAGCGCCTGCGCGGGAATGTCGGCGCTGTAGCGGAGCAGTTCGCTGTCGATCACCGCGGGGCTCTCGATCGTGTGGACTCGCAGGAAGGCGCGTGCCTGCTCCAGCGTCCAGCCAAGGGCGTTGAGCCCGGTGTCAACCACCAGCCGCGCCGCCATGAAGCTCTGCATCTGGGCGTGGCCATAGAGGTCGAAGCCGGTGATGGCGCCCATTTCGCAGGCCAGCCCGGAGGCGTAGACGGCCCACCCCTCGATGGTGGCCGTGGAGAAGAGGAACCTCTGCAGCGGGTGCACCACGGGCGCCTGATCCTGCAGGGACAGTTGCAGGTGATGCCCGGGCAGCAGCTCGTGGCAGATCAGGTCAGCCGCGCCGATCAGCGAGCGGCTGCCCGGGTCGGAGCCGTTGTAGCGGTAGCGTCCCACGGAGTCGGCAGGGGTGGCGCGCTGGAAGTAGCCAAAGGTCATGCCCGCCTCGATTGCGGGGTCGGCCCGCGTGACGGCCCAGGGGGCGGCGGGCAACCGTCCGAACCACTGGGGCAGCAAGGGCTCCACGCGCTGCACGTGGGCGACGAAGCGGGCCTCGATGTCGGCAGGGGTGGTGGCCCTCCAGCGCGAATCGGTCTGCACGAACCGGTCGAAGTCGTCGGCCGACATGCCGGGCATCAGTTGCCCGCGCAGCGCGGCCTTCTCGCCGTCGAGTCGGTCCAGGACGTCCATGCCGATGCGGTGGATCGTCTGCGGATCGAGGGCGCTGTCGGTGTGGCGGCGCGTGAGGTGCCGATAGCAGGCCTCGCCATCCAGGTACTGGTGCAGTCCCACGCCGGCCGGGGCGCGCCTGGCGCAGTCCTCACCCAACAGGTCCAGCAACTGTCGCAGAGGCGGCAGCAGATCCCCCTGCACGGCGGCGGCCAGCGCATCGAGCAGGCGGTGGCGCGTGGCGGGTGCCAGCAGCGCCAGGCGCGAATCGTCCGGCGTCACCGCCACCGGAACGGAGCGGATCACGTTTTGCAGCACCGCGCGTGCGGCCGGCAGGGCGGCGGCCGACGGGTGGATCCCCTGCGCCTGCTGCCGGGCGGTGTGCGCAAGCATCTCCCTGGCCAGCCGCGCATAGTCACGCACCAGGTCGACATAGGCCCCGGCGTCGGCCACGGTCGCCAAGGGGTGAGCACTCAGCGCCTGCTGGGCCTCGGCATGCAGGTCGCCGCCCGTGTAGGGCGCGACCACGAAGTCCAGGTGCCGAAAGGCAGCGCCCTCGGCCCGGTGGCCCAGGTCGTTCACCAGGGCGAGGCGAAAGCTCTCCTGCTCGGCGCTGAGCTCTTCGGCTCGAAGGGCAGCCAGGCGCATCCGGGCCCGGTCGAAGAACGCCGCGTCTGCGTGCAGCCGCTTGGGGTCCAGCGTGGCCAGCCCGCGCACCGGAGCACCGCAGCCCAGGGCCAGTGCCGGCTCCACCGCCTCGCGTTGGGCGAGCACCGCATCAGCGGTCGCGATCAACTGCGCCAGGGCGGTCATGCAAGGGCCTCGTCGAAGAAGTCGCGCAGGGCGCGTTGGTGGAAGCGCCGGGCGGCGCCCTCGAAAACGTGTTCCTGCTCGGCGAAGGTCAGGGTCTGGTGCGAGATGTCGGCTTCCACCAACAGCTGCGACATACGCTGCAGATTCCACTGCTGCGGCGAATCCAACGTGCCGGCCATGAGCAGCACTCGGGCCCGCTTGTCGATGCGCTGAGGCAGCGCCCAGGGCTCCGCCTTCCGGTACGGCTCGGGGTCGTCCTGCGGCAGGCCCAGGTAGGGCTCGGAAATCAGGCCGCCATACGGGTCGAAGCCCGGCACCGTGCAGGCGGCGGCGCGGTACAGGTCGGGGGCCGCCGCCAGCAGGTGCAGGGCGAAGCTTGCGCCCCAGGAGCGGCCGAGCACGCCCATGCGCTGCGGGTCGATCCAGGCGTGCCGGGCCAGCAGTTGACGCAGCGCGCCGGCCTGGTCGGCGACGACGTGGTCGACGAAGCTGCGCCAGACCACGTCCTGGAAGGCTTTGGACCGCTGCGGCGTGCCGCGCGCGTCCAGCACCAGAACCAGGTAGCCCGCATCCGCGAGCGCGTGGTGAAGGAGGTCGGTGTCGCTGCGCGGCGCAAACGCCTTGGGGCCCACGCGCATCTGCGGCCCACCGTAAACCCAGTGCAGCAAGGGGTAGCGCCGGGCCGGGTCGAAGCCCGGTGGCCGAAACAGCACGCCGTGAAGCGGGGTCTTGCCGTCGGCTGCGGTGACGACGATCTCCTCGGGCGCTGTCCATCCAGGCCCAAGCAGCGGGCTGAGGTCCGCCAGATCCAACTCCGCAAGGCGGCTGCCGTCCGCACGGCGTAACACGCTGCGGGGTGCCACGGCGGGCGTCGAGCAGGTATCGACGAAGTGCGACCCATCGGGTGAGAACACGGCCTCGTGCTCGCCGTCGCCGGCACTCAATCGCTGCACTGGACCGCCCGCCAGCGGTACGCAGTACAGGTGCAGGTCGTAGGGGCGCGGGCCGTCCTCGCAGGCGCGAAACCAGACGCGCTCGCTGTTGAAGCGCACGATGTCCTGCACCACCATCGCGCCCCGCGTCAACTGCAACAGCGGCACGTCTGGGCCGGCGTCGAGTTCGCCCAGGTAGAGGTGGTTCCAGCCCTTACGCTCGGACTGCCAAAGGAAACGGCGGCCGGGCAGCAGCTCGCAGCCCGTTGGCCCGGGCCAGATGATGGAGTCCAGGCGCAGGAAGGTCGCGCACTGCTCGCGAAGCACCCGCCGGGCACGGCCGTCGGCTGCGTCCACCAGAAACAGCTCCGCCCGGTCCAGGGCGCGCGAAAGCCGCAAGAGCACCACCGCGCTGCCGTCGGGCAGCCAGCCCACCAGGCGCACGAAGTGGTCGCGCATCTCGCCCAGATCGATGCGGCGCACCGGGCCCCCGTCGGCGGGCACCAGATGCGGCAGCGCGATGTCGATGGGTTCGCCGGCCCGCTGCACGCGAGGGTGATCGATGCGGACGATGCCGTCCGCGCGGTCGAAGCGCGTGCGCACGTCGCACCACACGCCACGCCGGTCCATCTGCGTGGCCAGGAGCCAGCGGCCGTCGGGCGACCAGGGGTCGACGCCGACGGTCTCCAGGTCCCAGGCGAGGTCTTGCGTCGCGCCGGTCGTCAGTGTTCGATCAGGCGAGCCGCCGGCGCTGCGCAGGTGGACCTCGCCCCCTCGCAAGCCGGCAAACCATCGACCGTCAGGCGATGGCGCCTCGGGCACCGGGACCTCCGGCACCAGGTAGAGCTCGCGCGCGAAGCTTCGAGCTGCGGAAGTTGCGCTGACCTCAGGCCGTGCCGGCTCAACCCCGATCAGCGGCTCTCCGGCGCCCACCCTGCAGACCCGCTGCTGTTGGCCTTTGCCGGCTAACCACCTCAGTTCAAGCCCATCTGCGGACCACCGAAACCCCGGCTTGCATGCGTGACGCAAGGCCTCAAACCGGTCCAGTGCAGCGTAGAAAGCGTGCGGGTCTCTCAGGGGCATGCTGTGGGGAGCCGGGGCCCGGTCTAGAACCGCGTCCCGAGCCGGACCTCGATCGTCCGAGGCGGCGCGAAGCGCTGCAGGTCGAAGAAGCCCGAGTAATAGACACGGTTGGACTGGTACAGCTTGTCGGTCAGGTTGCGTCCGATCAGCGAGACGTAGGTCTTGCCACCCGCGAGGTTGTAGCGCAGGTTGGCGTTGACCAAGGTCACCGGCCCCTCGCGCTCCTTGGTGGTGTCGATGAATGCCGGGAAGATCACGGTGCTCTGGTGATTGACCTCGGCCCTCATCGTCAACATGCCGTCGCCCAGGGCCATGCGGTACTCGGCGCCTGCGGTTGCCGACACCTTGGGCGCCATCGGCATCGGCGATCCGCTCATGTCGACCTTCGTGTAGGGTGAGATGTAGTTCTTCAGCGCGCTATCGACGTAGGCAGCATTCAGGTCCAAGGTCAGGTCGCGCGATGGCCGCGCGACGAGGGTGAACTCCGCGCCCTGTATTGCGGCCTTCGACACATTGGAAACCGCCGTCTGGTTGGTGGCCGTGTTCAAGGTACGCAGCTGAAGGTCCGAGTAGTCGTAGTAGAAGGCTGCCGCGTCCAGCTCAATGCGACCACCGGCAGCGCTCATCTTGGTGCCAATCTCGTAGGCTTTGATCTTCTCCGGCTG
>CAZUKT010000230.1:0-209 GCA_964620975.1 uncultured Rubrivivax sp.
GTTGCCGGTGTAGCCCGTGGCGCCGGTATTGCCGGTATTGCCCGTGCTGCCCGTGTTCCCCGTGGCGCCGGTGTCGCCTGTGGGCCCGGCGGGTCCGGGCGGGCCGGGCACCGGCGCAGGCGCGGCGATGGGCACCACTGGCACCGCCACCACGGCGGGGCGGTCACAGGCGGCCAGGCTGGCTGCGGCCAGGGCGGAAATCAAAAGCA
>CAZUKT010000230.1:219-7435 GCA_964620975.1 uncultured Rubrivivax sp.
GCAGGGATCGGTTCATGGCGTGAGTCCTCTGGGGTTGTCAGGGCCGCACAGGGGCGTCCCCGGCGGGCCGCAGCGCCGGCCGGCCTTGCCGGCAGGGCTGCTTTGCCCGCCCCGCCAAGATACGCAGGCCGGGGGTGGGTGTCGGTGCGCTGCGGCACCCAAGCACCACCTGTCTGGCGTGTGCGGTGGCCACCGGGTGGTGACGAAGCCGGGTTGGCGCCTTCAGTGGTCGGCGTCGTGCCGCTCTATCCAGAACACCACGCGGTGGCGCACCGCCACCACCGCGCCGTGCATCAGCATGCCCAGCATCGCCAGCACCATGAGCACAGCAAACATGCCTGCAATGTTGAACTGCTCGTTGTATTGCAGGATGCGGTTGCCCAGGCCCGCCTTGGCGCCTACGAATTCGGCCACGATGGCACCTACCAGCGCAAACACCACGCCCAGGTCCAGGCCCGCAAACACGTAGGGCAGGGCGTTGGGCACACGCACCTTCAGCAGGATTTGCAGCCGCGTGGCGCCAAAGGCACGCAGCATCTGAATCTCGTCGCGGCTGGAGGCCTGCAGCCCGGCGATGACGTTGACCAGGATCGGAAAGAACGCAATCAGCCCGGCCATCACCACCTTGGACAAGGTGCCGTAGCCAAACCACTGCAGGAACAGCGGCGCCAGCGCCACGCTGGGGATGGTCTGGAAGGCCACGATGTAGGGCATGAGGCTCAGTTCCAGCAGCGGCAATTGCGCCACGGCGGCGCCCAGCAGCACGGCCAGCACGATGGCGCCGGCGTAGCCCATCAGCACCTCGCTCAGGGTGACGATGAAGTCGTGCCAGAACATCGGCATGCCCACCATTTGCACCAGCTGGCCCGCAATGGCGCTGGGCGGCGGCAGCACAAAGGCCGGCACCTGGCTGGCACGCACGCCAAATTCCCACGCGCCGAGCACCAGCACCAGCGTGCACAGCACCAGCACGGCCTGCAGGCCGCGTGGCCCCAGGCTGCCGAGCAGGCGCGTCAGCAAGCGGCCGCCCGGCATGGCGGCGTCTTCGGGCCGCATGTCGGCGTCGGCGCCCCCGCGCAAAGGCCGCGTGTCCTTAGTCAAGCACGCCCCCGGGGCTGAAGTGGTGGCGGATGTGGGCCAGCAAGTGGCCGGCCTGTGCGTCGGCCATGTCGGCAAAGCGGCGTGGCCGGGGCAGGTGCACGGGCACCACTTCAGCAATGCGGCCGGGTCGCGCGCTCATCACCACCACACGGTCGGCCAGGAACACGGCTTCGGGGATGGAATGCGTGACGAAGACGATGGTCTTGCGGGCACCGTCACCCAGCCAGATGCGCTGCAGCTCCACGTTCATGAATTCACGTGTCATGGCGTCGAGCGCGCCAAAGGGTTCGTCCATCAGCAGCAACTGCGGGTCACGCACCAGGGCGCGGCAGATGCCGGCGCGCTGGCGCATGCCACCCGACAGTTCTTTGGGGTAGCAGTGCTCAAAGCCGGCCAGCCCCACCGTTTGCATCAGCGCCTGTGCGCGTTCGGTGTAGACGCGGCGGTCCAGCTGCACCAGTTCCACCGGCAGCAAGATGTTGTCGAGCACCGTGCGCCAGGGCAGCAGGGTGGGCTCCTGGAACACCACGCCCACGTCCATCGACGGCTTGACGATGGGCTGGCCCGCCAGCAGCGCCTGGCCTTCAAAGCCCGGCACCAGGCCGGCCAGGATCTTGAGCAGCGTGGTCTTGCCACAGCCGCTGGGCCCCACCAGCGCCACGAATTCACCGCGCGCGATGTCCAGGTCCACGCCCACCAGCGCCTGCGTGGTGCCGGTCTTGCGCGACGCGTAGCGCATGCCCAGCTGGGCCAGGCGCAGCAGCGGCGGTGGTGCCGTGCCGGCGGCCGGGTTCAACGGATGTTGCTGCGGTCGAAGTTGAAGATGGCCTTCATCAGCGAGCCGTCCCACACCTGGGCGGGTGCCAGGCGTTTTTCGGTCTGGCCGGTTTCGTGTGCAAAGGCCAGCAGCGCTTCCCAGCGGGTCGCGT
Source organism: uncultured Rubrivivax sp. (assembly GCA_964620975.1). GTDB lineage: Bacteria > Pseudomonadota > Gammaproteobacteria > Burkholderiales > Burkholderiaceae_C > Rubrivivax. The sequence continues at coordinate 2,250 of CAZUKT010000230.1, forward strand.
CGATGTCGAGCCAGTTGCCCCAGGTCTTGGGGTCGGTGTTGCCGGCGGGGATGGAGTCGCCCAGGGCGATCTTCATGGCCGCCAGCGTGTTTTGTGCGTCCTTGCCGGCCGGGTCGGCACTGCCGGCAAGTTCTGGGAATTCGGCAAAGCTGAGCTTGAGCGCGGCTTCAGGGTTCAGGCGTGTGTAGATGATGCCCTGGTAGGCGGCACGCGCAAAACGCGCCAGCAAGTCGGGGTTGGCCTTGAGCGCCGCCGTGCTGGTGACCATGGTGACGCTGAAGAGCTTGGCCATTTGCGCCGGGCGCGGCAGCAGGGTCAGGTCGACGCCGTTTTGCTGCATCACGGTGAAGGAATCGCTGTAGCTGTCAATGGCGTCGACCTGGTTGCCCTTGAGCGCCGCAGCGGCGCGTGCACCGGCACCCACGGGCACCACGGTGACGTCGGCTTCGGTCAGGCCCGCGAGCTTGAGGTTGGCCTTGAGGTCGGCATACGAAGCCGAAGCCAGGCTGATCACGCCCACGCGCTTGCCCTTGAGATCGGCAATCTTCTTGATGGCGCTGCCCGGCGGCACGCCGATGAAATAAGGCCACTGCACGGTGATGCCGGCAAAGGCCTTGATGGGCACGCCTTTGTCAATGGCCGCGGCAATGTTGACGGAAGACGCGTAGGCGATGTCGGCGCTGCCGCTGGCCACGGCCTGCAGCGCGGCGGTGGAGCCGTTGGTCTTGATCAGGCTGACGTTGATGCCTTCGCGTTTGAACCAGCCCATTTGCTTGGGCACGGCGTAGGTGAAGGTTTCTTCGCCGGGTGTGATGGCGCTGCGTGCCAGCGCCAGCGTGAGCGGTTTTTCTTGCGCCAGCGCGTGGGCGGCCAGGCCCAGGCCCAGCACCATGGCAGTGGACGAAACAATGCAACGGCGCGCAAAAGACCAACTCATGAAAGGGTTCTCCTGAAGGCAAATCGGGGGCTGAACAGCGCGGTATTGTGGCCGCGCAGCGGGGCAGGTTTGTTGACTAAACACCCAGTGATTGCACCCATCGCCGCTGCTCTGGCCTGGGAGCCTGGAAGCTGACGATGGCCACGTCCAGGCCGTAGCCTGCCGTGCGTGCCAGCGCGTGTTCAACGGCGGCTTCTATCCAGGCCGGCGCGTTGCCGAAGGCGCCGCCGCCCAGCATGGTCAGCAGCACGGTGCGCGAGCCCCCGCGCTGCGCGTTGGCCACCGCCGCCCACAGCGTGGCCTCATACGCGGCTTGCAGCACCAGCGTGGCCAGCGGGGCCCAGGGCGCATCGCGCGCCGTGCCCCGGTGGTAGGCCACGGGCAGCGCCGAGCAGAAGGCCTGCGACACCAGCGGCCCCGGTGCGGTGGCGGCGTCTGTCACTTCCACGTCCCAGTGCAGGCCGATGCACAGCTGCGCACGCAGGGCGTCCAACGCGGCTTCGTCCAGCGTCTGCAAGTGCGCCGACAGCAAGGCCACGGCGCCGGGTTTGAAGAGCGCGTAGCCGTTTTGCATGTCCCACAGCGACGCCGCAGGCTTGTGAACGGCCTGCGCCAATGCCCCACCCAGCGGTGCAAATGCGTCGAGCTGGCAGTCGTGCGTTTGCCCTGTCTGCCCGCCCACAGGCGCCAGATAGTTGCGGTAGATGGTGGCCGCCCCGGCCGCGATGGCGCAGGCCGGGCCCTGCGTGGGGTCGCCCGCGTAGCGCGCCACGCCTTGCTCGGGCGTCACCTCGGGGCCCACCATTTCAAGCAGATTGAACTGCGAAGCGACCTGGAACAGCGCGCCGCTGTAGGCAGGCAGGGCGTGGAACGCACGCACGTTGCCTTGCACCAGATGCACCTGGCGCAGCCCGGGCACGGCAGGGCCGGCCAAGGCGCGGCTGCGCAAGGCGTGCATGGGCATCAGTTCCAGCCGGCCGATGCCGAATTCGCGGCCGTTGGCCAGTGACAGCATGCGCTGGCCGTGCACCTGCAAGCGCTGCCGGGCCCGCGCCGCACCGGCTTCGCCGGGGCTTTCGGCAAAGCCTGTCAGCGTCTCAAACCAGTCCATTCGACCCCGGGCGCAAGGCCTGCAAGTGTCGGGTCTGGGCGCTTGTCTCGATGGCGCCGGGCCGCGCCTGGCGCACCAGTTGTATGGCCAGGGCCGGCGCGGTGCCCAGCTCGATCAGCAGCCTTGCGGCCACCGTGCCGGCGCGCCCCAGGCCGCCCCGGCAGTGCACCAGCACCCGTTGCCCGGCCCGCAATTGCTGGCGCAGGCCCGCGCCAGCCTGCGGCCAGGCGGCTTCAAAGCGGGCGTCGGGTGCGTGCAGGTCCACGATGGGCAGATGCAACCAGGCCAGCCCGCGCGCCAACACGGCGGCGCCCAGCGTGGGCACCCCCAGCATCGCAAATTCATGGTCTTCGATCAGCGTCACCACGGTGGCGGGGCCCCAGGCCTGGATCACGTCCAGGTCGCCCGCCAGGTCACGCTGCCAAGCCCGGCCAAAGACACTGGCGCCACGCTTGCCGGGGCAAAAGGTCAGGCCGATCAAGCCGCCCGCCAGCCCGGCGGCCACGGTGTTGATGCGCAATGGGTCGCTCTGGCTGGTGCGCACTGGGGGTGCGCCGGTGGGCGTGGCCACGGGTTTGATCGCTCGGCTTTTCAGCCCACCACCATCGTGGGCACATGGTCCGGCACGATCAGCACCGTGCCCGTGGCCGCCTGCACCTGCGCCACGGTCACGCCGGGCGCCAATTCCTTCAGCACCATGCCGTCGGGCGTGGGCTGCAGCACGGCCAGTTCGGTGACCACCAAGTCCACACAGCGCGTGGACGTGAGCGGCAGCGTGCAGGCATCGACGATCTTGTGTTCGCCCTTGGCGGTGTGCGTCATGGCCACGATGACACGGCGTGCACCGGTCACCAGGTCCATGGCGCCGCCCATGCCGGGCACCATCTTGCCGGGCACCATCCAGTTGGCCAGATGGCCCTGCCGGTCGACCTGCAGGCCGCCCAGCACGGTGACGTCCAGGTGCCCGCCGCGGATCAGGCCAAACGACATGGCGCTGTCAAAGGTGGCCGCGCCGGGCAGGGCGCTGATGGGGCGGCCGCCGGCGTCCGTCAAGTCGTCGTCTTCAAGGCCATGCTCGGGCACCGACTGCATGCCGATGATGCCGTTTTCAGACTGGAAGAAGATCTGCGCGTCGCGCGGCACCAGGCCAGCCACCAGCGTGGGCAGGCCGATGCCCAGGTTGACGAGCGTGCCGGGGCGCAGTTCTTGCGCCACGCGGCCGGCAATCAGCAGCTTGTCATCCACGGGCGTGCTCCTTGGTGATGATGTGGGTGACCACCACGCTGGGGGTCATGACCGCGTCGGGCGGGATCACGCCCACGGGCACGATCTCTTGCGGCTCGGCCAGCACCACGTCGGCAGCCATGGCAATGACGGGGTTGAAGTTGCGTGCCGTCAGCGCGTAGGCCAGGTTGCCGATGTGGTCGGCCTGGCGCGCGTTGACCAGCGCAAAGTCGGCGCGCAAGGGCATCTCCAGCAGATAAGTGCGGCCGTTGATTTCAATCGTGCGCTTGCCTTCGGCCACCAGGGTGCCCACGCCCGTGGGTGTGACCACGGCACCCAGGCCAAAGCCGCCTGCGCGGATGCGCTCGATCAACGTGCCCTGGGGGGACAGTTCCACATCCAGCTCGCCGGCAATCATCTGCGCCTGCGTTTCGGGGTTGGTGCCGATGTGGCTGACGATGACCTTGCGCAGCAGCCTGGCGCTGATGAGCTTGCCAATGCCCACGCCGGGCCGTGCGGTGTCGTTGGCAATGACCGTGAGGCCCTTCTTGCCCTGGCGCACCAGCTCGTCCACCAGCCGGTGCGCCGTGCCCACGCCCATGAAGCCGCCGATCATCAGCACCGCCCCGTCAGGGATGCGGGCCACGGCGTCGGCCACCTTGATGCTCTTTTTCACCTGAATCGTCCTTTGCCCGGGCGCGCCAGCCTGCATGGCTTGCGGGCCGCCCGTGGCACCATGCTGCAGCGCGGCAAGGCGGGCAGCTTGTTTCAGGTCAAGGGCTGTGCGATGGCGCCCAGCGCGCCGCGCCAGGTGTGCAAAAGGTGGTCAGGCGTGCAGCCCGGCAAAGACGTTTTGCACGTCTTCGGCCGCGTCCAGTGCGGCCAGAAAGGATTCGACCTCGTCGAGCTGCTCGGCCGTGAGGCTGCCCGCAGCGACCGGGTTCTTGGGCTTGTAGCCCAGCTTGGCCGACAGCACGGTGAAGCCCTGCGCCGGCAGCGCGCTGCTCACCAGGTCCAGGTCGGCGGGGTCGGTCAGGAACAGGGCCACGCCGTCTTCGCCAGCGGCTTCAAAGTCCTGCGCGCCGGCTTCAATGGCGGCCAGTTCGGCGTCGACACGCGCGCCGGGTGTGGCGGGCTCGGCTTCAATCAGGCCCACATGGGCAAAGTCCCACGACACCGTGCCGCTGGTGCCCAGTTGGCCCTTGCGGAACAGCACCCGCATTTCAGACGCGGCGCGGTTCACGTTGTCGGTCAGGCATTCCACCATCACCGGCACGCGGTGCGGTGCAAAGCCTTCGTACATGGCGTGTTCAAAGTGCACCGCCTCGCCCGTCAGGCCGGCGCCCTTCTTGATGGCTCTGTCCAGCGTGTCCTTGGGCATCGACACCTGTCGCGCCTGTTCCACCACCAGCCGCAGCCTGGAATTGCCGGCCGGGTCCGCCCCGCCGCGCGCGGCGATCATGATGTCCTTGGCCAGCTTGCCAAAAAGCCGGCTCTTGGCGCTGGCGGCGAGGTCCTTGTGCTTGGCTTTCCACTGCGCGCCCATGTCGGATGTCCTGCTCTTGTGGGCCACAGGCAAGGTGCTGCAGCCGTTGTTGATGATTGGCGCCCGGCTTTACCACCCTGGCGTGCAAGGCACCGATTTTAGGTGCCGCATGCGCCGGGGCCGGCCCCGGCCGTGGCGGGCGCTAGAGTTCAGTCAAAAGCCCTTGACCCAACGCAAACACACGCTTCGCCCGCGACGCTGCCCGCCGCGCTGCCGGGCTGCGGTGCCCGGGCTCGCGCCCTTGCCAAATCACCTATTGCCCGTGCCCAGCCCTGCCCCCATGCCGCCGCAAGGCACCGTGACGCGCCGCGTGGAAGTGCGGCACAGCCCCATCCACGGCCACGGCGTGTTTGCCGTCAAACCCCTGC
>CAZUKT010000231.1:0-7430 GCA_964620975.1 uncultured Rubrivivax sp.
GCTGCAGCGCGGCACGGGCGTGCTGCGTTGGGCACAGTGTTGCGCGCGGCGTTTAGCACGGTGTTCAGCACGCCGGTAGCCACGGCAAACCCGGGCGTGCGCCCGCCACGGCTTGCGCCGCAGGGCCTTGCAGGCACGCGCCCAATTGACGGGCCGCAGCTGCATGGGTAGCCACGCGCTTGCCTGTTTGAAATTTTGTTTGCAACTGACGCCACACCACCATGACTGCCCATCCCACCCCACTCAAGTTTGTTGGTCCCCCCTGGTTTGCCGTCGTCATGGGCCTGTGCGGCCTGGCGCTGGCCTGGCACCGCGCCGTGCCGCTGATGGGCGACATGGCCGGTGCTGCCGCGCTGGCGATAGGCGGGCTGGCCGCGCTGGTGCTGGTGGCGCTGGCGGCCGCCACCGTGCTGCGCCGGCAGCGCTACCCCGAGGCCTGGGCCGAAGACCTGCGCCACCCGGTGCGGCACCCGTTTGTGGCGGCGCTGCCCATTTCGGTGCTGCTGCTGGCCACCGTGAGCGTGGCCACGCGTGGGCCTGACCTGGCCGGCCAGGTGCTGTGGTGGGCCGGCAGCCTGCTGCAACTGTGGGTCACGCTGTGGGTCTTGTCCAAATGGTGGCGCGGCAACGTCCAAGGAGGCCTTCAATGGGCCACGGTCACGCCCGCCCTCTTCATTCCCATCGTCGGCAATGTGCTCGTGCCGCTGGCCGGCGTGCCGCTGGGCCATGCCGACTGGTCGGCCGTGCAGTTGGGCATCGGCCTCATGTTCTGGCCCGTGGTGCTGGTGATGTTGCTGGTGCGTGTGGCCGTGGCCGGTTTGTGGCCTGAAAGGCTGCGCCCGGCGGTGTTCATCCTCATTGCGCCGCCCGCCGTGGTGGGCCTGGCCCTGCTGCAACTGGGTGCGCCCGTGGCCGTGGCCTGGGCGATGTGGGGCATGGCGCTCTTCAGCTTTTTGTGGGCGGGCAGCCAGGGCAAGGCCATTGCCGGCCAGCCTTTTGGGCTGCCGCACTGGGCCATGTCGTTTCCGCTGGCGGCATTTGCCGCGCTGACGCTGCGCCTGGCCACACCCGGCAGCCCGCTGGCCGTGCTGGGCCCGGTGCTGCTGGCACTGGCCACGCTGGTGATCTGTGTGCTGCTGCTGGCCACCGTGCGGGGCCTGCGCGACGGCAGCCTGCTGGCGCCCGAGCCCGTGGCCACCCTGCAAGTGGCACCAGGCTGAGCCAAACCTGAAGCGGCGCAGGGCGCAGGGCACACCATAGGCCGCGCAGGCCGCTACCATTTGCGGCCACCACGCTGCTGCAGCCCGCCCATGCACCACCCTGCCCTTGTTTCGCTCCTGGCCACCCTGCGGCCGCTGGCACTGGCTGGCTGCGCAGCCTTTTCGGCAGGTGCGCCCGCGCAGGTGTCCTTGGAGCAGGGCAACCCGCCGCCGCTGCTGCGGTCACAACGGCAGACGCAACCCGATGCCGAGCCTGGCAAGGGCGGCTACGTCGTGGACGATCGCAAGCCGCTGCCGCCCGAGGTGCAGGCCACGCTGAGCCAGATCAACACCTACCGTGCGGCCGGCGCCACCTGCGGCAGCCAGCGCTTTGAGCCTGCCGCACCCCTGGCCTGGAGCGAGCAGTTGCAGACGGCTGCCACCCGCCATGCCGAAGACATGGCGCAGCGCCGCACCATGTCGCACACGGGTGGCGACGGCTCTGACGTGGGCACCCGCACCAACCGCGTGGGTTACGCCTGGTGGGGTGTGGGCGAAAACGTCTCCGCCGGCTACCGCAGCGGGCCCGAAGCCCTGGTCGGCTGGATGAACAGCCCCGGCCACTGCGCCAACATGATGTCTGCCGGCTACACCGAGGTGGGCGTGGGCGCGGCGCACGCCAGCGGCGACGCCTTTGGCTGGTACCGCGCCATGGTGCTGGCCAAAGGGCGCGCCAAGCCATGAACACAAACATGAACACAAGCGCCGCCTTGGTGCTGCTGGCCTGTCTGCTGCTGCCGGCCGCCACACCCGCCACTGCCCAGGCCCGCAAGGACACCGCCGTGCTGGGCATGACGCTGGAGCCACCCGGCCTGGACCCCACGGCCGGCGCGGCCAGCGCCATTGCCGAGATCACGCTCTACAACGTCTTCGAGACGCTCACCAAGATCACCAGTGACGGCAGCACCACGCCGCTGCTGGCGCAGAGCTGGGGCGTGTCGCCCGACCTCAAGGTCTGGCGCTTCGTGCTGGTGCAAGGCGCGCGCTTCCACAACGGCGAGCCCTTCAACGCCGCCGTGGTGAAGTTCTCTTTCGAGCGCGCCGCCGACAAGGCCAGCACCAACAAGGACAAGGCCAGTTTCGCCAACATCGAACGCATCGACACCCCCGACCCCGCCACCGTGGTGCTGACGCTGAAAAACGGCGACCCCGACCTGCTCTTCAAGCTGGGCCAGGCCACTGCCGTGATGGTGGAACCCAAGAGCGTGGCCAGCAACGCCACGTTGCCCGTGGGCACGGGGCCCTACAAGTTCGACAACTGGTCCAAGGGCTCGGCGGTGACGCTGACGCGCTTGCCCGAGTACCGCAACGCCAAGGCGGTGGCACTGCGCCGCGTGACCTTTCGTTTCATCAGCGACACCGCCGCGCAGGTGGCCGCCCTGCTGTCGGGCGACGTGGACGCCTTCCCGCGTGTGTCGGCCGCACGCAGCCTGAAGCAGTTTGAAGCCAACAAGAAGTTCCAGGTGCTGGTGGGTGGCAGCCGCGCCAAGACCATCGTGGCCATCAACAACAAACGCAAGCCGCTGGACGACGTGCGTGTGCGGCGGGCCATTGCGGCGGCCATTGACCGCAAGGCCGTCATTGAAGCCGCCGCCGACGGTTTTGGCGTGCCCATTGGCAGCTACTACGTGCCCGGCGCGCCGGGTTATGTGGACACCACCAGCCTCAACCCCTACGACCCGGCCAAGGCGCGTGCGCTGCTGCACCAGGCGGGTGTGGCGCTGCCGCTGGAACTGACCATGAAGCTGCCGCCCACGCCGTATGCCCGCCAGGGCGGCGAGGTGGTGGCGGCCATGCTGGCCAAGGTGGGCATCAACGCAAAAATAGAAAACGTGGAATGGGCGCAGTGGCTCAGTGGCGTGTACGGGCAGAAGGCCTATGACCTGACCGTCATCGCCCATGTTGAGCCACTGGACTTTGGCAACTTTGCGCGGCCCAACTATTACTGGGGCTACGAGTCGGCCGAATTCAATGCGCTGTGGGCACGCATCCAGGCCACGCCGGCACCCGAAGAACGCAACAAGCTCATGGCCGACGCGCAGCGCCTGGTGGCCCAGGACGCCGTCGGCGTGTACCTTTACCAGCCCACCTGGATCACCGTGGCCCAGGCCCGGCTGAAGGGCTTGTGGAAAGACATGCCCCTGTTCGCCAACGACCTGGCGGCGCTGAGCTGGACGCCTTGATGGGCTGACGGGATGATGGGAAGACGGGCTGACGGGTCGGCGGTCCGGTGCCTCAGCGGCCGCGCCGCCGGCCTTGGCGGTGGGGTGGTGCAGTGCAGTCCGGTGTGGGGCCTGCATCCACTGTGGGCCTGCCTGCGTACAAGCCCGGCAACACCCCCCTTACCGCGCACGTGCCACATCGCAACGGCCATACTCGCCCGCTGCTGCACCACGAACGCCCCGCAAACTGCCCAACACCCCCGCCCAACATGCCCGCAGCACCCCCTAGCACCTGGAGCGACCAAAGCCAGATCCTGGCCCAGGCACTGGCACGCGTGGCACTTGGCGACCGCGTCGCATTTGCGCAGCTCTACAAGGCCAGCAGCGCGCATCTGTTTGGCGTCATTCTGCGCATCAACCCCGACCGCGCCCAGGCCGAAGACCTGCTGCAAGAGATTTACGTCAGCATCTGGCGTGCGGCGCATGGTTTTGACGCGGCCCGCAGCCAACCCATGACCTGGCTCACCAGCATCGCCCGCAACCGTGCCATTGACAGCCTGCGCCGCCGCAAGACCGAGGTGGCCACCGTCAGCGCCCACGCCGATGAAGGCGACGACGGCGAAGGCAGCGACCCGCTGGCCAGCGTTGCCAGCGCTGACGCCGGCCCGCTTGAACTGCTGCATCAAGCAGCCCAGGCGCAGGAGCTCACGCAGTGCATAGCCCAGCTTTCGGCCGAGCAGCAGCAGTGCGTGGCGCTGGCGTACTACCAGGGCCTGTCCCACGCCGAGGTGGCCAGCCACCTGGTGCAGCCGCTGGGCACCGTAAAGAGCTGGGTGCGGCGCGCCTTGCTGGCCCTGAAAGACTGCCTGGGCCAGGCGCAACACCTGTGCGAGCCGGTGCGCAGCGGCGGCGGGCGCTGACCATGGACTACAGCCGACGCGACCGCGCCGACCGGCTTGCCGCCGAGTACGTGCTGGGCACCCTGCGCGGCGGCACGAGACGGCGCTTTGAAGCGCTGCTGCCCGCACACCCGGCCTTGCGCCAGGCGGTGGCGCAGTGGCAAGAGCGCCTGGCACCGTTGTCTGGCAGCGTGGCCCAAGTGCCGCCGCCGCCGCGGGTGTGGCAGCGCATAGAGGCGCAGCTCTTTGCCCGCAGCGGCCCCGACGTGGCGCCGCGTTGGTGGCAGCAGCTGGCGCTGTGGCGCGGGTTCAGCGGTGTGGCCAGCGCCGCCGCGCTGGTGCTGTGGGTGGTGGCCAGCCAGGTGCCGCCGGCGCAGCCGCCCGTCGTGGTGGTGCTGGCCGCCAACCCCGAGGCTGCCCTGGCGCTGAACGCCAGTTTCGTGGCCAGCATCACCGCCGACGGCCGCGCCCTGGTGCTCAAACCCCTGCACACGCTGAACCTGGCCCCCGGCCGGGCGCTGGAGCTGTGGGCCGTGCCTGCGCAAGGGGCGCCACGCTCGTTGGGGCTGGTGCAGGCTGCGGGCGCCACCACCTTGCTGCGCGCCAGCCTGCTGCAAGACACCGCCGCCCTGGCGGTGAGCGTCGAGCCGCCCAGTGGGTCGCCCACCGGCGCGCCCACCGGGCCCATCGTGTCGGTGGGCAAGCTGCAGATCTGATGCCGGTCTGACGCAGGTCTGCTGACATCCTGCGGCCGTGCTGCTGGCGTCGGCCGACACGGCCTGCCGGTCTGGCACGTGCTGCGGGCTGTGGCCCGGCCTTCGCTGTTTGCTCAGCGCTCGCCCGCCACCGTGCTGGGCTGGTCTGGCAAGTCGGCCAGGTGTGCCGCGTCGGCCCACTGCTCAATGTGCAGCGTGCCGGCCACCCAGCGCAGGCGGTTGATGCCGGTGTTGGGAATGTCGCACCCGCGCAGCCCGTCCAGCGAAAGGCCATGCGCGCTGCGCCACAGCATGTCAAGCACACCGCCGTGGGTGACCACGGCCAGGCGCTGGCCGGGCAAGGCCAGCGCGGCCAACTCGTGCACGGCCGCCATCACACGGCTGTGAAACTGGCGCAGGCTTTCGCCACCGGGCAGGCAGAAGTCGGCGCGCTGCTCCAGCCAGCTGCGCCACAGCGCCGCGTGCTGGGCCTTGATGGTGGGCACGTCCAGCCCTTCAAGCACACCAAAGTTCTGCTCGCGCAGGCCGGCCATGGCCACCGGCTCGTGGCCCCAGGCGGCGGCCAGCGGCGCGGCCGTCTGGCGTGCGCGGGCCAGGTCGCTGACAAAAAAACGGTCGTGCCGGTCAGCGGCCAGCCGCGTGGCCAGGCGCTCGGCCTGGGCCAGGCCCGTGGCGTTCAGTGGCACGTCGATCTGGCCTTGAAAACGCTGCTGGCGGTTCCAGTCGGTTTCGCCGTGGCGGATGAAAAGCAGTTCGGTCATGGGTGTGCGGCGTCGGCTGACGCCGTCACCTGGCAAACAGCTGCGACAGGTCCTTGAACGCCTTGAATTCCAGCGCGTTGCCCGACGGGTCATAGAAAAACATGGTGGCCTGCTCGCCCACCTGGCCGGCAAAGCGGATATAGGGCTCGATGACGAACACCACGCCCTGCGCACGCAGCCGCGCCGCGAAGCCTTCAAACTGCGCCCACTCCAGCACCACGCCAAAGTGCGGCACCGGCACCTGGTGGCCATCCACGGGGTTGTGGTGGTCGCCTTGGGCCTTGGGCGGCGCCAGATGGGCCACGATCTGGTGGCCGAAAAAGTCAAAGTCAATCCATTCGCTGCTGCTGCGGCCTTCGGCGCAGCCCAGCAGGCCACCGTAGAACTGCCGTGCGGCCGCCAGGTCATGCACAGGAAACGCCAGGTGAAACGGGGTGAGCGTGGGCATGTCGGGCCTGCGGGGGTTGTGGGGTGCCAAAGAGGCTTGATTGTGAACGCCGCACCTGCCGGCCCCGCAGCATGGCCGGGCGGTGAATGCGCTCTGGCAGACTGCGGCCATGCCCACCCTGACCCTGCTGCCCGGTCTGGCCTGTGACGCCGCAGCCTGGCAAGACCTGCTGCCCGGCCTGGCCAGCCACCACCCTGTTTTTGTCAGCAGTGTGCACACGCGCCATGCCACGCTGCCGGCCATGGCCACGGCGCTGCTGGCCGAGCGGCACGGTCCGCTGTGGCTGGCGGGCTGCTCGATGGGCGGCATGCTGGCGCTGGAAGTTTGGCGGCAGGCACCGCAGCGCGTGCGCGGCCTGGCGCTGCTGGGCACCACGGCACGGGCCGACACGCCCGAGCTGGTGGCGCTGCGCACCGAGGCTTGCGCGCTGTTTGCCGCCGGCCGCATGGAAGAAGTGCTGCGTGCCAACGTGCTGTTTGCCTTCCACCCGCTGCACCGGCGCGCCCCGCCCATGGTGGACGCCTACCTGGCCATGTTGCGCCGCGCCGGGGCCGCACAACTGATCGCACAAAACCGCGCCGTCATGGCGCGCCCCGACAGCCGCCCCACACTGCAACGCATCACCTGCCCGGTGCTGGTGGCCTGCGGCGAAGCCGACCAGCTGACGCCGCCCGAACACGCCCGCGAAATTGCCGCACTGACCCCGGGCGCGCGGCTGGAGATGGTGCCCGGCGCCGGGCACATGCTGACGCTGGAGCAGCCTGCCCGCGTGGGCGCGCTGCTGCTGGACTGGCTGGGCCAGCACACACGCGCCACCGACGACCGCCCGGGTCGCGGTCCCTGAGCCGGCAGGCGATCAGCGGCCGGCGGTGGCCCCGCTCTTGACCAGCGGCACCACCACGCTGGCATCGGTTGTGACCAGCGCCAGCGGGTGGCGCCGGCCGTTGATGTGGTCTTGTATGCACTTCAGCACCAGCGGGCTGCGGTGGCGGGCGGTGCTGGCCTGCAGCTCGTCCAATGTCATCCACAGCGTGCGCACGATGCCCTGGTCCAGCGCCCGGCCTGGCAGGGGCTCGCCCACGGTGCCGCTGTAGGCAAAGCGCAGGTAGGTCACGTCCTCGCCAGTGGCCGGGCGCACAAAACGCGACAGGTACACCCCCACCAGCGCCTGCGGCGTGAAGACCC
>CAZUKT010000232.1:0-7424 GCA_964620975.1 uncultured Rubrivivax sp.
GGCCTGCTGCGCCACGATGCCTACAACAAGACCTTTCAGCTCGGCTTTCGCCTGCTGGAACTGGCACACGAGGTGTGGAGCGACTTTGACCTGCGTGTGGCCGCCCAGGACGAGCTCCTGCGTCTGCGCGACGCCGTGGCCGACAGCGTGCAACTGGTGGTGCTCAGCGGCCGCCAGCTCATCGTGGTGGCCAGCGAAGACGCCGGCCGCGAACCCGCAGCCCTGTCGCCCGTAGGGCGGCGGCTTGACCTGCACAGCAGTGCTGCCGGCAAGGCCATCGTGGCCCACCTAGGCAGCACCGAACGCCTGGCACTGCAACAGGGGCTTGCTGGCGACGCGGCCGCAGCGCTGCGCAGTGAACTCGACCTGACCCGCGCACGCGGCTACGCGCTTGACGACGTTTCGGCGGCCGCCACCCAGACCAGCGTGGCCGCGCCCGTGTTCGACCTTGAGGGCAGGCCAGTTGGCGCGGTGGCAGTGACGGCACCCGCGCACAGGCTGGACGCACGCCGTGCGCACAGCCTGTCGGCCACGCTCATAGGCGCGGCGCGTGCCATCACCCACAGCGCGGGCGGCCAGACGATGTCCATTGCGCCGCGATCCCCGCCAGAGGCCGCGCCCGCCGCCGCCGTGCGCACGGTGGGCACGGCACGCGCACTGCTGGGCGAAGGGCCGATGTGGTCGCCACGCGACCATGCGCTGTACTGGGTCGACATCCTCACGCCCGCCGTGCACAGGCTGGATCCGGCCGACGGCAGCAGCAGCCACACACAGCTCGGCGCCATGGTCAGCATGGTGGTGGCCAAAGCCAGTGGTGGGCTGCTGGCCGCCACCCCGGCCGGGCTGATGACGCTGCAGCCCGAAAGTGGCGCATTGACACTCTTTGCCCACCCCGAGGCGGGCCGCAACGGGCAGCGCTACAACGACGGCAAGTGCGACCGCCGCGGCCGCCTTTGGATCAGCACCATGGACATGGGCGCTGCACCCCACCGAGGCAGCCTGTACCGCGTCGACCCTGACGGCGCTTGCAACAAGATGGACAGCGGCTTCACGGTGCCCAATGGCCTGGGTTTCAGCCCCGACAACAAGCGCATGTACTTCACCGACACCTTCCGCAAGACGGTGTATGAATACGACTTTGACCTTGCGGCAGGCCGCATCAGCGGGCGGCGGCCGCTGATCGTGTTCGACCCCGACGACGGCAAGCCCGACGGCCTGACCGTGGACAACGAGGGCTGCATCTGGGTGGCCGTGTGGGACGCCTGGCGCGTGTCGCGCTTCAGCCCAACGGGCGAAGAGCTGATGCGCATCCGCCTGCCCGTGCCACGCCCCACCAGTTGCTGCTTTGGCGGCGCCAACCTGCAAACGCTGTACATCACCAGCGCGTCAGTCCGCCTGAGCGAACAAGCCCTGGCGGCCGCGCCACTTTCAGGCGCACTGTTTGCGCTGGAACTGCCCGGCGTGCGGGGCCTGCCAGAGACCACTTTCGCAGGTTAGTCAGATTCGGAAGCTTTGGCGTTTGGTCCACAGAAGGCACCGAAACCGAAGGTGCACAGGCCCCGCAGGGCTGGACGGGCATACAGTCACCTTATCGCCCCTACTTTGCCAACTTGAGCCGTGCCGGCCCTTGCCTGTCCCTTTGCTGAGCTCAACGCCGAACAGCGCCGCGTGGTGCTGCACCCGCCGGCGGGCGGGCCTTTGCTGGTGGTGGCGGGCGCCGGCACGGGCAAGACCTTCACCATTGCGTCGCGCCTGGCCTGGCTCGTGCAGCAAGGGGCTGACCCCCAACGCCTGCTGCTGTTGACCTTTTCACGCCGGGCGGCCGCCGAAATGGGCCGCCGCGCCGGGCGCCTGCTGCACCAGACGCTGCAGTTGCCACACCACACACCGCCCCCCACCCTGCCCTGGTGCGGCACCTTCCACAGCGTGGGCGCTCGGCTGCTGCGCGAAGAAGCGCAGCGCATCGGCCTGCCACCCGGCTTTACGGTGCTCGACCGCGCCGACACCCAAGACCTCATGGCCATCACCCGCCAGAGCCTCGGGCTGGCCGACAGCGCAACGCGCTTTCCCATGGCACCCACCTGCCTGGCCATCCATTCACGCTGTGTCAACACACGCGAGCCGCTGGCGGCGGTGCTGAAAAGCCACTTCCCTTGGTGTGCGCTGCATGAGCTTGCGCTGGCGCGTCTGTTTGCCGCCTTTGGCGAAGCCAAGCTGGCGCAGCAAAGCCTGGACTTTGACGACCTGCTGCTGGCCTGGTGGCACCTGATGCAAACGCCGCTGCTGGCAGAGCGCATACGCCAGCGCTTTGAGCATGTGCTGGTGGACGAGGTGCAAGACGTCAACCGCCTGCAGGCCGACCTGCTGCAGGCGCTGGCCCCCAGCGGCCGGGGGCTCACTGCCGTGGGTGACGACGCACAGAGCATCTATGCATTTCGGGGTGCCGACGTGCGCCATATCCTGCGCCTGCCGCAGCGCTTTGAGCCACCGGCGCAAGTGCTGACACTGGAGCGCAACTACCGCAGCACGCCGCAGATTCTGGATGCCTCCAACGCCGTCATTTCGATGGCCAGCGAGCGCTTTGCCAAGACACTGTGGAGCCAGCGCGCTGCCGGTACCAAACCCTGCATCGTGACGGTGGCCGACGAAGCCGCACAAGCCCGTGGTGTGGCCGACGCCGTGCTGGCCGCACGCGAAACCGGACTTGCGCTCAAGCGGCAGGCGGTGCTGTTCCGCACCGGCAGCCACAGCGCCCCGCTGGAGCTGGAACTGGCGCGCCGCCAGATCCCGTTTGTCAAATACGGTGGCCTTCGCTTCCTGGAAGCGGCGCACATCAAGGACACGCTGGCCGTGCTGCGCTGGGCCGACAACCCCTGCGCCCGGCTGGCCGCCTTGCGTGCTGCGCGGCTGGTGCCCGGCATGGGCCCGGCCAGTGTGCGGCGCCTGCTGGACCACAACGGGCCGCTTGCGGCCTTCAAGCCCCCGGCCGCTGCGGCCGAGCCCTGGCGCGCGCTGCTGGTCTTGATGGACCACTTGCGCAGCCCCGGATCGAGCTGGCCCGACGACTTGGCTCGCACCACGGCCTGGTACCAGCCGCACCTGGAACGCCTGCATGACGACGCCCGTGTGCGGCTTGCCGACTTGCAGCAACTGCAGCGCATTGCCGCCGGCCACGCCAACCGCGAACGCTTCATCACCGAACTCACACTCGACCCGCCCGAAGCCAGCAGCGACGAAGCCGGCCCGCCGCACCGCGACGAGGACTACCTGGTGCTGTCCACCCTGCATTCGGCCAAGGGCCAGGAATGGAACGCGGTGCACATCCTCAACGTGGTGGACGGCTGCATGCCCGCCGACATGGCCACCGGCCACGCCGACGAGATCGAAGAAGAGCGCCGCTTGCTCTACGTGGGCATGACCCGCGCCCGCGACAGCCTGAGCCTGTGGGTGCCGCAGCGTTTTCACGTCACGCAGCAGCGTGTGCTGGGTGGGCGCCACCTCTACGCGCTGCGTTCCCGTTTTGTGCCTGACGGCCTGTTGCCTCTTTTTGCGGTGCAAGACCCCACCCCCCCTGAAACCGAGCCGGCGCACGGGGACCCCGGCCTGGCGCACGGCGCACCGGTGCTGGACCTGGCGGCGGCCCTGCGTGGTGCCTGGGCTGGTGCCTGGGCTGGCGATGCGGGCAATACAGCGCAGACCACCCCACCCGATCGTGGGCAGAATCCATCTTGATCCAACAGCCGCCCGGGCCCGCCATGAACGACAGCTTTCCTGCCCCTCGCGCCGCCTTTGTGGCCGACAGCGACACCGACGCCCAACAGGCCCTGCGCGCACTCGGCGCCCGTGCGCACCAGTTGCGCGCCACCACACGAGCGGCCGACCACTACAACGCACAAGACAGCAGCGAGGACCGCAACACGGGCTCGTGGCTGATGTCGTGCGCTCTGGGTCTTTCGCAAGACCTGGCCGACGACATCGACGGCGTGGCCCGGGCCATGAAAGACCGACCCACCGACTCGGTGACGCTGCAACGGGTGTCCGGCCTGCGGGTGCGCGCCCACCAGTTGCACGCCGCCGCCAAGGCGGCCGACCACTTTCTGGACCAAGACAACCACGAAGACCGCGACACCGGGTCCTGGCTCATTGCCACGGCCTACGGCCTGGCGCAAAAACTGGCCTCCGAGATGGACGACAGCGTGAGCTTGGTGCGCCGGCCGGCGCTGGACAAAACGCCCATGGAACCCCATGACGCTGGTTTTGCCCGGCGCGTGAAGGGCGCCACAACGCCGGCGCGCGGCGCGGCCTGACACGGCGCCATCGCGCCGCCCTTGGCAGGCCTGTGGCCTGCCGCAGCCCGTGCCAAGCAAGCAGCACGCGGCAAGCAGCAAGCAGCAAACAGCAAGCGGCAGGCGGGCGGCAGGCAGGCGGCAGGCAGGCCGCCCGGCCTCACCCAACCACCGCCAGCGCATGGCTATGCTCGGCGACATGTTTCCTCCGTTGCACGTGCTGCACGCCGACACCCTGCTCGTGGCCGTCAACAAGCCCGCCGGCCTGCTGGCTGTGCCCGGGCGCGGTGAAGCCGGGCTGGTCAACCTGACGGCACAAGTGCAGGCCACCTACACCGATGCGCTCGTCGTGCACCGGCTCGACATGGCCACCTCGGGCCTGATGCTGTTTGCACGCGGCGCTGCCGCACAGCGCCAGCTCAGCATCGCCTTTGCCGCCAGGCAAGTGCACAAGCGTTATGTGGCCGTGGTGCACGGCACCGTGGCGGCAGAAGCCGGTGAGATTGACCTGCCCTTGATCGCCGATTGGCCCCGCCGCCCACGCCAGGTGGTGGACCCTGTCCACGGCAAACCAGCGCTGACACGCTGGCGCGTGGTGGCACGCGGCGAGCCCGGCCCCGAAGGCCCGCGCACACGGCTGGCGCTGGAGCCCGTCACCGGCCGGTCGCACCAGTTGCGTGTGCACTTGCAGTCCATGGGCCACCCGATCTGCGGCGACACGCTGTATGCGCCCGAACCGCAACACAGCCCACGGCTGCTGTTGCACGCCTGCCACCTGGCCCTTGCGCATCCGGCCGATGGCACGGCATGGGCGCTGGACAGCCCGGCACCGTTTTGATGGCGCAGGCTAAAGTGCGGGCCACCAACCAAACCCTTGCCCTTCACCCCCGCCTTGGCCACGCCTCTTTCAGCGTGGCGGGTCTGCTGCAAACCCCACCACTGGACGGATCGGAGACCCCATGACCGGACCCCACCTCACCGTGCTCACCGGCGCCTCACGTGGGCTCGGGCTGGCCATGGCGCAGCAACTGCTGGCGCGTGGCCACCGTGTGCTGGCCATCGCCCGCCGCCGCACCGAGCTGCCTGTGCCCAACGGCGCTGACCTGCAATGCTGGACGGCCGATCTGGCTGACGCCATCGGCGTGGCCGACCGCCTGCAAACCTGGCTGGCCAGCCAGGCACAGCAGGCCGGCGCCACCCCTGCGTCGGCCACGCTCATCAACAACGCGGGCGTGGTGTCGCAACTGGCGCCGCTGTCCGAGCTGCAGGCCGCTGACCTGGCCAACGCGCTGCGTGTGGGGCTGGAAGCGCCCATGCTGCTGAGTGCGGCATTCTTGCGCGCCACGGCCCACTGGGGCGTGCCGCGCAAGGTGCTGATGGTGTCGTCGGGCCTGGGCCGGCGCGCCATGGCCGGCAGCGCGTCCTATTGCGCGGCCAAGGCCGGCTTGGATCACCTGGCGCGTGCACTGGCATTGGAAGAAGCCACCAAGCCGCACGGGGCCCGCGTGGTGTCGCTGGCACCCGGCATCATCGACACCGACATGCAGGTGCAATTGCGCGGCGCGGACGAAACACTGTTTCCCGAGCGTGCGCGTTTTGCCGGCTTCAAGGACGGCGGCCTGCTGGCCAGCCCCCAAGATGCCGCCGCCGCCGTGCTGGGCTACCTGGACCGTGCTGACTTCGGTGCCAACCCGGTGGCGGATGTGCGCGATGCATGAGCGCGCCGGGCTGTCCAGTGAGTCAACACAAACGCCGGAGAAGCAATTCATCAACACCGAAGCACCGGCTGACGCCAGCAAGATGGAATTGACCATGCCACCACGCGCCGCCGAACTGGTGCAGGCGCTGCAACTTGCGCCCCACCCCGAAGGCGGCTGGTACCGCGAGCTCTTTCGCTCCACCAGCATCGTTCAGCCCACCGATGCACGCCCAGCACGCGCCGCACTCACCAGCATCGACTTCTTGCTCGTGCAAGGGCAGTTCAGCGCCTGGCACCGTGTGCGTTCAGACGAAGCCTGGCATTTGCTGGAAGGCGAATCGCTCACGCTGTGGCTGCTGCCACCTGTGGGCGGCACCGCGCAGCAGGTGGTGCTCTCTGCAGCCACGCACCGTGCGCACGTGGTGCCGGCAGGTTGGTGGCAGGCGGCCGAACCCGGTGGCGAGCTGGCCTACGTGGGCGCCACCGTGGGCCCGGGATTTGACTTTGCAGATTTCAGCTTTGGGCGCGACGACGCGGGCTTGCGCAGCGTGCTGCAGGCAAAGCGGCCGGATCTGCTGCGCTTGCTCTGAGAGGCCGGGCGCTGCGCAGCGCGTCAGCCGCCCAGTTGCACACCAATGCCGCGTGCCGCGCGCACCAGTTCGTGGTCCAGCGGCACGTTGCGGGTGCGGCCGGCCACCTGGTCAAGATGCACGCTGACACATTCGTCGCCCTGCAAGGCCACCATGTGGCCAAACTGGCCGGCCTTGACAAGCTGCGCCGCGTGGTAGCCAAAGCGCGTGGCCAGCACACGGTCAAAGGCCGTGGGCGAACCACCGCGCTGGGTGTGGCCCAGCAGCGTGGTGCGCACTTCACTTTCGCGCAGCAGCGGCTGCAACTGGTGCTGCAGCCAACTGCCTACCCCACCCAGGCGCAGCGGGTCGGGGCTGTGCGCCAAAGTGGCACGCACGGTCATTCCTTCACCTTGCGCGTGGGCACCTTCGGCGATGCAGATCAGCGTGGCCTGGCCCTGCGACTCACGCCGGCGGCACGACGCTGCCACGGCCTCGACGTCAAACGGGATCTCGGGGATCAGGATGACGTTGGCACCACCGGCCATGCCGCCTTCAAGCGCAATCCAGCCGGCATAGCGGCCCATGGTCTCGGCAATCATCACGCGGCCGTGGCTGCGTGCCGTGGTGGACAGGCGGTCCAGCGCTTCGGCCACCACGGCCACGGCGCTGTCAAAGCCGAAGGTGCGCTCGGTAAGCGCCAGATCGTTGTCGATGGTCTTGGGCACACCCACCACCGGCAGGCCCATGGCTTCAAACTTGTGGGCGATGGTCATGGTGCCGTCACCGCCAATGGCCACCAGCGCGTCCAGGCCCAATTCACGCACATAGGCCATGGCGTCGGACGAGCGGTCGACGCCATCAACGTCG
>CAZUKT010000233.1:0-7399 GCA_964620975.1 uncultured Rubrivivax sp.
TGTTGGCGTTGATGAGCCGCAGTTCCACGTCGGGCGGCAGCAGCTTCCTGATCTCTTCCATGGTGGCCTTGACGCTTTCGCCCACCTCCACGATGTTGGCGTCCTGCTGCTTGAACACATTGAAGTTGATGGCCTGCTGGCCGTTGATGCGGGCCTTGGATTCGGCCTCGCGTTCACGTTCCACCAGCGTGCCCAGGTCGGCCAGCGTCAGCGCCAGGCCGTTGCGGCGCGCCACCACCACATGTTCAAACTGGCGCGGGTCGCGCACCCGGCCTTCCACACGCAGCAAGGCGTCTTGGGTCTCGTTGCTGACCAGGCCCACGGGCTGGTCGGAATTGGCTTCGCGCAGCGCGGTGGCAATTTCCGAAGGCGTCACGCCATAGGCGCGCAGGCGTGTCGGGTCCAGGTCCACACGCACTTCACGCACGGTCATGCCCTGCGCTTCCACACTGGCCACACCGGCCAGGCGCTGCAGCCGCTTGGCCACCTGCTGGTCACCGATGATGGAAAGCTCGCGCCCGCTGCGGGTTTTGGACACCAGCGCCATGTTCACCAGCGGCTGGCTGTTGTCGTTGTTGAAGCGCGCAATGGTGGGTTGCTTCACGTCACGCGGGAAACTGCTCTGCACGGCCGAGATGCGGTCACGCACCTCTTGCATGGCGCGGTTCATGTCGGTGCTGAGCGAGAACTCGATGCTCATCGTGCCCTGGCCTTCGCCGCTGCGCGAGGTGATGCGCTTGACACCGGCAATGCTGTTGACGGCCTCTTCCACCGGCTTGATGACTTCGCGCTCCACGGCCTCGGGGCTGGCGCCGGGGTAGCGCACTTCCATCCAGGCGCCGGGGAAGCTGATGTCGGGCATCTGCTCCACACCGAGCTTGCTGTAGCTGAAGATGCCCAGCACACACAGGGCCACCATCACCATGGTGGCGAAGACGGGGTTGTTGATCGAAACCTTGGTGATCCACATGACGGCCCCTAGGTTTTAGCGAACGTTGGCGGGCATGGACGCCGCCGCCGATGCCACCGGCGCACTCTTGGCCGCCACCACCAGGGCCTTGGCGCCTTCACGCAGGTTGTCAAAACGCGCGGCCAGCACCTGGCTGGCGGGTGTCACACCCTGCAGCACTTCCAGCTTGCCTTCGCGTTCATCGCGCCGGCCCACGGTCACGGCGCGGCGTGCCAGGGTGCCGTTTTCTATCAGCCACACGTGGTCTTGCCCGCTGGTCTTGCCCACGGCGGCAATCGGCAGCGTGAGGCGTTGCGTTTCATCGGCCAGCGTGGCGGTGGCCAGGGCGTACTGGCCGGCACGCAGTGTTTCCTTGGGGTTGGCCAGTTCGATGGTCACGCCAATGCTGCGTGTGCCCGGCTCGGCCGCCGGCGCAATGCGTGCAATGCGCCCTGCCACCGGCTGCGCCACGCCTTCCACCTGCACCTGCACCGCCATGCCAGGGGCGATGCGCGACACCTCATGCGTGCCCACGTTGCCGGCCAGTTCAAGCTTGGCCAGGTCCACGATGGTGAGCAATTGCTGCTCGACACTGACCTTCTCGCCCGGCAGCGCGTGGCGCTTGGCCACGATGCCCGAGATGGGCGCCAGGAGCGTGGCTTCACGCAGGCCGACACGGGCGCTTTCAAGCGATGCCTGCGCGGCGTTGAGGCTGGCGCGGGCGGTGTCCAGCGCGGCGCGGGAGTTGTCCAGCGCAATGGGGCTGATGAACTTCTGCGCCGCCAGGCTTTCATTGCTGGCGTGGGTGCGTTCGGCTTGCACGAGCGCCGTGCGTGATGATTCAAGCATGGCCTTGCGCTCGGCCACGCGGGTGTCCAGGTCAGCCAGTTCGATGCGGCCCAGCAACTGCCCGGCCTTGACGCGGCTGCCTTCAGACACCGCCAGCGTGAGCAAGGTGCCGCCAGCCTTGGCGCGCACCACGGCCGTCTGCGGCGCCACCAGCGGGCCTGAAAATTCCACCGCACCCGTCAGCCGCGCCAGGGTGGGCTGCACCACCTCGCGTGGCACAAATTCCAGCGGCACGTCGGGCTTCTTGCCGTCCTTGCCGTCCTTGCCATCCTTGCCGTCCTTGCCGTCTTTGCCATCCTTGCTGCTGGCACTGGCCTGCGCAGCACCTTGCGCACCGGGCAGCTTGACGAGCCCGCTCAAGACGGCCAGGCCCGCGCCGCCGCCAAGCACCGCCACGGCCACGCCGCTCCAAAGCCACTTCTTGTTCATTGCCATCCTCCAGGCTGGTTTGCCCCTTGGTGGTGCAAACGCCGCGCAGTGTCGCGCAGGGCCGCAGCCTGCCTGGCAGGCGTGCGACGAAGCGTGAATTCTGGTTGATGAACTGCAGCAAGCGCAGCGTGGGGCCGGCGGGCGCGGCAGCCGCATTGGCCCGGCGCAAGCCGCAAACGCGCTCAGCCGGCGTCGGCGGTCTCGGCCAGCGCGTCCAGCTGGCGCTGCTGGTTCTGGGCCCAGATCTCCAGGTCGAGCGGCTCCAGCGGGCGTGCAAACAGGTAGCCCTGGCCACGGTCGCATTCAAGCTGATTCATCAGCGCGGCCTGGCCTTCGGTTTCTATGCCTTCGGCCACCGTCTTCATGCCCAGCGTGCGGGCGACGCGGATGGTGGCTTCAATGAGCACACGGTGGTATTCCACCGTTTCGGCGTGTTTGACAAAGCTGCGGTCGATCTTGATGGTGTCCACCGGCATCAGGTGCAGGCAGGCCAAGCTGGAATACCCGGTGCCAAAGTCGTCAAGCGCCAGGCGCACGCCCAGGCCCTTCAGTTCGCGCAGCGTGGCCTGCACCCGCTCGTCCTGGGCGGCCAGGTTCTCGGTCACCTCCAGTTCCAGGTGCTCGGGGGCCAGGCCGGTCTCCAGCAACACGGCGCGCACGTCGTCTACCAGTGCGGCGCGCTTGAGTTGCGCACGCGACAGGTTCACCGCCAGCAGCTGGGGTGCGGCGCCGCCCAGCGTGCGCTGCCAGCGCACAAACTGCTTGCAGGCCTTGCGCAGCACCACCTCGCCCACGGCGTCTATGAGCCCGCACTCTTCGGCCACGCCGATGAAGTCGATGGGCGACACCAGCCCACGTTCAGGGTGGCGCCACCGCACCAGCGCCTCCACGCTGACCATGCGGCGCGTGGGCAGGTCCAGCACGGGCTGGTACACCACAAACAGCTCGTCATGGGTCAGCGCCCGCCGCAGGTCGGTTTCCACCGCCAGGGCGCGCACCACACGTTCATGCATGGAATCGTCAAAGCTCACCCAGCGGCCACGCCCGGCACGCTTGGCCTCGTACATGGCGGTGTCGGCGTTGCGCAGCATTTCTTCGGCCGCCGCCTCCACGTCGGCGTCGGTTTCCAGGGGCAGGGCCGCCGGAGCGCTGCCGACCTGGTAGCGCACCACACCGATGCTGGCGCTGCTGTGCAACGGCACGGAGCCGATCACATAGGGTTCGGCCAGATCACTGAGCAGCCGCTCGGCAATCAGCGTCACCGACGCCGCGTCATGCACACCTTCAAGCACCACCACAAATTCGTCGCCGCCAATGCGCGCTGCCACATGGTGGCGTGAATCCACACGCGCCACCGCGTCACCGGGGCGCAGGGCCCGCTGCAGCCGGCCGGCAATCTGGCGCAGCAGCTCGTCGCCCGCGCTGTGGCCCATGGTGTCGTTGACCTGCTTGAAGCGGTCAAAGTCCATAAAGAGCACGGCAAATCCGTAGCCGGGGTGGCGCTGTGCATGCACGATGGCCCGTTGCAGCCGCTCCATCACCACCGATCGGTTGGGCAACTGCGTCAGTGCGTCGGTGCGGGCGTGCGAGCTGAGCCTTTGCTGCAGCGAGCGGCTTTCGGTGACGTCGATGAAACAAGTCACCACACCGCACACCTGGCCCTTGCTGTCGAGCTGCGGCTCGGTGTTGACCACCAGCCAGCGCAACTGCCCGTCGGGCGTGTGGATGCCCATGGTCTGGTTGCTCAGCGGCTGGCCGCTGCGTATGGTGCGCATGGCCGGGAATTCTTCGCCGGGGTAGTCGCTCAGGTCTTCACGAACGGCGCGCCAGCGTGGGTCCATGGTGTCCACGCCGCGCATCTGTGCCAGCGACATGCCCAGCAGCTTTTCAGCCGCCCGGTTGCCGTCAACGATGGCACCCGTTTCTGACTGCACCACCACACCCGCCGGCAGGGCGGCCCACAGGGCCTGCAGCTTGGCCTGCTGTTGCACGCGGGCGGTGACGTCGGTGGCCACGCGCACAAAGCCGCTGAGCTGGCCCGCCGCGTCATGCACCGGGCGCAGGTCGATGTCCAGCCACAGCTCGCGGCCGTCACGCGCACGGCGCAACCATTCATGCCGCAGGCCGTGGCCCAGGCGCACGGCCTGGCCCACACGCTGGCGCACCCCGGGGTCTTCGCCACTGTGTGTCAGCAGCGACTGCGGCGTGCGGCCCATGACTTCTTGCAGCGTCCACCCGGCCACCCGCGTGAAGGCGTTGTTGACCCATTGCAGCTTGTCGTCGCGGTCACTGATGAACACCAGCGCCGATGTGTGCTCGGCCACCAGCGCCAGGTTGCGCACCTCGTCCGACTGCTCGTGCAGACGCCGTGCGTGGCGTGCCGCGGCACGCGCGTTGGGCTCCACCACCGCCACTGAAAGCAAGCCCAGCAACGCCAGCACGCCGGCCATGCCCCAGGTCACCTCGGTGGCCAGGCCGCGTGTGCGGGCGGCGGCCTCGTGCCGCAGGGCCGCGGACAACTGCTGCGCTGCCGTATTGGCGCTATCGGTTTCGGCGCGCAGCGCGGCCGCAGCCAAGGACAAGTCGTTGTCGGGCCCCTCGCCCACGTGGCGCAACAGCACCTGGCCGCGGTACCAAAGGCGTTCGCGGGCGGCATGCCAGGCGTCCAGCGCCGGCGCCACGGCCTGCGCGATGTCACTGGAACGCGCCATCTGCTGGGCCAGCAGGGTGTCGGTCTGCAGCGCGTCCTGCACCGACAGCGCCAACACATCCGACAGCACCTGCGCATGCTGCGCGCGCGCTGACGGCTCGGCCAAAAGCATGGCCGACTGTCGCCCAATCTGTTGCGTGCGGGTGCGCTGCTGGCCGGCCAGGTCAAGGATCTCCACATCGGCGGCACGCAGGCTTTCGTGCCGCAGCGTGAGTACACCCTGCACGCCCACGGCCACCGCCACGGCGCCGAATGCCAGATACATCGACAAGCGCAGCCGGCGTTGGCCGCTGGCCATCGGCGCCACGACCCAACCACGCCACCCACGGGACGGCTTGGACACGGGCAAGAGTGAGGCGGCCATGGCTAGCGGGGTGTTTGGACAGCGTTGCGGGGCACGGCATCGCCCCCTCTAGGCCGGTTATCGGCAACCCAGCCCCGTCCTGAAGGCCGGGGCGCGGCATGCGGTCAAGGCAACTTGAAGCGCGACACCTCGGTGGCCAGGTCGTGCGCCTGCTGGTTCAGCGAGCCGGCAGCGGCCGCCGTCTGCTCTACCAGGGCGGCGTTTTGCTGGGTGGCGTTGTCCAGGTCCTGCACGGCACGGGCGGTTTGCGCCACGCCCTGGGTTTGCTCGCGCGCACCCACGGCCACCTCGGCCAGCAGCTCGCGCACACGGCGGGCGCCGCTCACCATGTCGGTCATGGCCGTGCCCGCCTGCTGCACCACGCGCACGCCGCCTTCCACCTGCTCGATGCTGCCGGTGATGAGTGTCTTGATCTCGCGCGCGGCGGCCGCCGAGCGCTGGGCCAGTGCCCGCACTTCAGACGCCACCACGGCGAATCCGCGGCCTTGTTCACCGGCGCGCGCCGCTTCCACGGCCGCATTGAGCGCCAGGATGTTGGTCTGGAAGGCAATGCCGTCAATGGTGCCGATGATGTCGCCGATGCGGGTGGAAGCACTGTTGATGCCCTGCATGGTGGTCACCACCTGGCCAATGATCTGCCCGCCCTTTTCAGCAACCTGTGCGTTGTTGGTGGCCAGTTTGGTGGCCTCGGCCAGGGTCTCTTCATTGCTGCGCACAGTGGCCGCAATCTGCTCCATGGCCGACGCGGTTTCTTCCAGGTTGGCCGCGCTTTGTTCGGTGCGGCTGCTCAGGTCGTGCGCGCCCGAGGTGATTTCATTGCTGGCCACCACGATGCTGTCAGACGCCACCCGCACCTGGCCCACGATCGTGCGCAGCGACGCCTGCATCTGCGTCAGCGTGTGCATCAGGCCGGCGGCCTCGTCGGCACCCCAGGCGCGCGGCTGCGTGGTGAGGTTGCCGTCACGCATGGCGTCAATGTGAAAGGCCACTTCCTTCAGGCCGCCATGCAGCACCTTGTCAAAAGACACAAACAGGTACCAGGCCACCACCAGGCACACCGCCAACAGAAAGAAGTTCAGGTTGCGGTTGGCGCTGAGGCCATCCTCACGCACGGCCAGGCGGCCTTCCAACGCCGGCAAGGCCTTGTCGTAAAAGCCGCTGAGGGCCAAAAACGCACCCTTGCCCTGGCCGTACAGGGCTTCTGCCGTGGTCTTCATCTCGGTGCCCACAGCCGCACGGGCGGCTTTGCGGAAAGCTTCGGCGGCGTCCAGCCCGGTCATGTCAACCTGCGCTTTCAAGGCCGGTGTGGCCTTGAAGCTGCGTGCCATGTAGCTGCGCGCATCGGCCACGCCGTTGATGACGGTGGCCTCCCACACGGCATAGCGCTGCAGTTGCACGGCGTCCAGCCCGCCCTTGCCCGCGCCGTAGGTGGACCAACCCCACAACTGGCCCGCGTCTTCCAGCGTCTTGGGCAGGCTGATGACCAAGGTGTTGACCAGGTAGAAGGTGTCCAGGTCGGGGTCCAGCACCAGGTTGCTCTGGTCGCCGATGATTTGCAACAAGGCCACAGCCGCTTCAGTGACCGGGCCAAAGACGGTGCGGCCTTTTTCGTCCACCCCCCCCTGCCGCAGCCGCCGTGCCTTGCCACGCGTTTTGCAGTTTGCCGAAGTCAGCGGCCAACGCCACCGGGTCGCCACTTTCCTTGATCTGCGCGCCAAACTGCGCCAGGGCCTGGTCCATGCTCGCGCGCGCCGTCTGGAATTCGGCCTTGGTGTCCAAGCCACCCAGGCCAGCGCGTGTGGCGTTGCGCACCCGGATGAGTTGCTTGAGCACCGGCACAAACTTTTGCAGCGCGGCCACGCCAGCGCGTTCACTGCGCGTGAAGTCAATCTGCGCTTGTGTGCTTTGGTAAAACGACCACGCCAGCATGGCCAGCGGAATGGCGCTGCACGGGGTGGGATGCGGCCACTGCGCGTGCCATGGTCATGGGGAAACCCTCAACAATAAGAGGCGGCCCAGCCACCCGACTGGCCTTGTTTTCGGCCCCGCAGGCTGTGGGCTTGAGCAGGGATCGGGGGTATTTTCTTCACCACCCGCG
>CAZUKT010000234.1:0-7006 GCA_964620975.1 uncultured Rubrivivax sp.
CCACTGCTTGCGCAGCGGGCCGCACCAAAGCCCACTGCTTGCGCAGCGGGCCGCAACGAAAAAGAAGCCCACTGCTTGCGCAGCGGGCTTGTAGCAAGTCCCCGAGAGGACGTCGTTGGGACCGGTGGGTGCAGCACCTGGGGGACAATCCGCCAGCGCGGCACCGATGGGGAGAATCTAGCCGGCGCCGCAGACCGCGAAAATCCCCAATCAAGGGGAGCCCTGCATGCCAGACAACACCAGCTTCAGTGACACCGACCTGGCCCGGCTCGACACGCTGCTGAGCGCCTTGCCTGCCGAACTGCAGCCGCTGGACGTGTCGGCGCTGGACGGCTACCTCTGCGGCGTGTTGCTGCAGCCCAGACGTGTGGCTGCTGAGCACTGGCTGCCGCTGGTGACTGACCTGGAAGCCCGGCCCGCACCCGCTGGGCCGGCACTGCAAGAGCTTCACGCGCTGGTGCAGCGCCGCTACGCCGAGCTCGACCGCGCCATTGGCCAGCGCGACTGGTTTGACCCGTGGATCTATCAGCTCGACGACGACGCCGAGCCCGCCGAGTGCCTGCTGCCGTGGGTGGCCGGCTTTGCCGCCGCCATGGAAGCTTTCCCGGCGCTGATGGCGCTGTCAGACCCCGAGCTTGTGGAGCCCCTGGCGCTGCTGTTCATGCACTTTGACCCCGACGACCTGGAAGACGCCGATGCGCTGGTGGCCGTGATCGAAACCCTGGAGCCGCCCGCTGACCTGGGCGAGGCCGTGCAAGACACCGTGCGTGCACTGATGCTGATTGCCGACGTGAGCCGGCCGCGCGCCGCGCCGCCCAAGCCGGCCCGCAGCGCAAGACCCGCCCAGCGGCAGGCCAAGCCCACGCGGCGCACACGGCGCTGAATGTCTTGCGCCACACTGCCCGGCTCGCCAATGCCGGAGTGCAGCGCATGATGTCCCCGTCCCCAGTCTTTGCCTTGTTCGTGTTGGGCACCGCCGGCATGCTGGCCCTGCTTCCGTGGGCTGCGCGGGCGGCCGACACCGAGCCCAGCCCACCACCCGCGCAAAGCGCCCCGGCCGATGCACTGGCTGCGGCGCGTGCGCACATCCAGTCACAGCGTTGGCCGGCGGCCATTGCCGAACTGCAGCGTGTCAATGCCGGCACCAATGCCGACTGGAACAACCTGATGGGTTTTGCCTTGCGCAAGCAGGCGCGGCCCGATCTGGACGGCGCGCAGCGGCACTACGACGCCGCCCTGCGCATTCAGCCGCAACACCTGGGTGCGCTTGAATACGCCGGTGAACTGGCCCTGATGCGTGGTGACCTGCCCACGGCTGAAATGCGCCTGGCCGCGCTGGCCCGCCTGTGCCAGACCCCCTGTGAGCCGCTGGACGATCTGAAAAAGGCCGTGGCCCGCTACAAAGCCGGCGCTCGGCCCTGATCGGCCGACGAAGCGTCGCTCACACGCCGGTGCCGAACACGGCGCGGGCGTGCAGCCCCAATCCCTGGGCCACGCTGGCAAAGCGGTCGCCACGCACCATCTCGGCCGCCGGGAAACACGCTGCAATGCGTTGCACCAGCGGCTTCAAGCCCGTGGAACCCCCGGTGAAGTACAGCGCATCCACCGCCTCGGGCGCCACGCCGGCCTGGCGCACGGTGTCGCGCGCGGCGTGCACGATGTGCGCCAGGTCGGTTTCCAGCGCTGCGGCTGCGTCGGCCATTTGAAGGTCAGCACCCAGGCGCGCTTCCAATGCCTGCAGATCGATGTGGGCATGGCCGGTGGTGGCCACGTCGATCTTGGCTTGCTCGGCGGCGGCGGCCAGCGCGTGGCCCAGG
Organism: uncultured Rubrivivax sp.; assembly: GCA_964620975.1. Taxonomy (GTDB): domain Bacteria; phylum Pseudomonadota; class Gammaproteobacteria; order Burkholderiales; family Burkholderiaceae_C; genus Rubrivivax. Next base: position 1,818 of record CAZUKT010000234.1, read on the forward strand.
CGTTCTTCCACCGTGGCCATGAGCCGGGCATGGTGGCGCGGCTCGGCATACCAACTCTTCATGCTGCGCAGTTCGGCCAACCGGGCCGGCGCATAGACGGTGTTGATGAGGTGCCAGGTGGCCAGGTCAAAGTACACCCCGCTGGGCACCTCGCGGGCGGCTTCGCCGGGCTTGGTGGGGCGGCGCGCTCGGTAGCCCAGCAGCGGCATGATGGCTGCCAGCTCCACGTGGCGGTCAAAGTCGGTGCCGGCCAGATGCACACCGTGGTTGGCCAGGATGTCGTCGCGCCGCTCGGCGCGCCCGCGCCGCGCCGGGCCCACACGCACGAGTGAAAAGTCAGACGTACCGCCGCCGATGTCGGACACCAGCACCAGTTGCTCGCGGTGAATGCGGCTTTCAAAGTCCAGCGCGGCGGCAATGGGCTCGTACTGGAACTGCACCTCGGCAAAACCCACGGCGTGCGCCGCAGTGCGCAGGGCGGCCTGCGCTTGGGCGTCACGCTCGGGTTCACCGTCCACAAAAAACACCGGGCGGCCCAGCACGGCGCGTTGCACGGCGTGGCCGGCCTCGGCCTCGGCCAGCCGCTTGAGGTGGCGCAGATAGCCGGTGACCACGTCGCGGTAGCGCACGGCGCGGCCGCCGCCGATGTCGGTGCTCTGGTCCAACAGGCTGGAGCCCAGGATGCTTTTCATGGAACGCATCAGCCGGCCGTCAATGCCTTCCACATACGCAGCCACGGCGGCGCGGCCGTACAGGCGTTCTGCTTCCAGCTGCTGCGTCGGGGTGTCGGCGCGGTAGAACACCGCCGTGGGCATGGTGGGCTGCCCGGGCTCCAGCGCCACCAGGCGCACGCCCTGGGCACCGTCGGGCAAGGCCACGGCGGAATTGGAGGTGCCAAAGTCGATGGCAAGAAAGCCTTGGTCCTGGTGTTGCGGATGGGGCTTCATGCCTTTGGCCGATGTGAAAAAAGGGCGCGATTGTAGGGGGGCTGTTGCATCCAGGCTGCATCGTGTGAACTGGCACACGCGTCCCCACCTTTTTGGGGTTTGCGGCCGCTGCATGGCGCAGCACACTGTGTGCACGCACTGAAAAGAGGTCTCCCCATGAACAAGCCCGCTGCACCCAACCGTTGGTTTTCCGGTTTGCGGGCCACCGCCCGGCCGGCCTATGAAGATCCGGCCGACTACGGCACGGCCTTTGGCCTGGATCTGAGCCTGAATGAACTGGTGCACGAACCCGTGCCACCACTGAAACCGCCGCCAGGCTGGATGCAGAGACTGACCTCGCGCCGCGCCAAACCCGCAGCTTGACACTGCTGCCACCGCTGCAAATGGTGGGTGCGTCAGCGGCTGTGACTGAACTGTCAAATTCGCGACTGATCAGTTCAGGTGGTGACTTAGACGACTAGAATCTGGGCATGGCCCGACTCTCTTTCCGTGAACAAGTGCTGCGTGTCCGCGAAGACGCCATCATTTCGTCGGTGAACCGGCTGCTCGCCGACAAGGGTTTTGACGGGATGACGGTGGACGAAGTGGCCGCCGACGGCGGCATTGCCAAGGCCAGCCTGTACAAGCACTTTGCCTCCAAAGAGGCCCTGGCCGCCGCCGCCATGGTGCGCCTGCTGCAAACCGCGCTGGCCCTGGTGCAACAACAAGCCGCCCGCACCGACGCCACGCCGCTGCAGCGGCTGCAAACCGTGACACGCTGGCTGCTGCAGCTGCAATTGGCTGGCGAGATGCCCACGCTGCCGTCGCAAAACTCCAGCCTGCGCGCCGAGCTGATGGCCAGCAAACCCTACATGGACGCCTTGCTGCAGGCCAGCGACATCTTGGGCGATTGGATACTTCAGGCGCAGTCCGAAGGGCAGATCAACCCCGGCCTGCCGCCAGAAGTGGTTCTCTACACCGTCTTCGCACGCGCATGCGACCCGGTGCCGGCCTTCCTGAAGGCAGCCGGCCAGCACAGCGACACACAAATCGTTGAGTGGGTGATGTCCACCTGCTTCAATGGCCTGAACGCCGTCAACACGGCGCAGCCAGCAGAGCAAGTACTCACCTGACAATGAGCGCCGGTGTGCTGCAGCGCGCCAGCACCTTGGTGGCCACCGAGCCCATCACGAGGTTGGCCAGCGAACTGTGGCCGTGTGAGCCCATCACCAGCAAGTCGTAGCGGCCCTTGGTGGCGACATCGGCCACCACGTCGGCGGCAACGCCTACCTTGCCCACGAAGCTGGCCTTCAGCCCCTGCCGGTCAAAGAATGTGCGCAGCGGCTTGAAGACCTTGTCGCTGTGCTCGGCGTAATAGGAAGCAAGCGTCGCTTTGTCCACCATGTGGCTGGCCCGCAAAGGCACAGGCAGAACCACATGCAGCAGCGTGTACTGGTGCCGGTCGCCCAGCCATTCTTCGTGTGCGGCCAGGTAGGCGAGCATGCGCTTGGTGTAAGCGCTGCCATCGACAGCGACAAGGATCTTCATACGTGTTCCCAACGTGGCGCGGGCACCTCGCCCTGCAACGACCAGTGTGGACCTGCGGCGCACCGAAGCCTTGATCAGGCGCAGCACCGCGCTGGCTCGGCGCCGGCTCAGATTTCCAGGGTCAGCAGCCCGTTGTGCCCCAGATGCTCGCCCTTGCCAGCCAGGCCACGCGCGTTGCACACCACCCGGGTGGGGGCGCGGCCAGCGCGCGGCACGCGGTAGTCGTGCCGGCAGTGCAGGTGGCCGTGCAGCCACAAGTCGGCACGCGGGATGAGTTCATCGTCGGCGTTGCAGAAGCTGGCGGTGCCGGGCTGCCGGCCGTAGCGCACATCGGCGCTGCGCAAGCTGGGGCCAAAGTGAGTGACCACCACCGTCTTGTCCCAGCGGCCTTGCGGCGCACGCTCCAGCTCGGCTTGCAGCCAGGCGGCGCAGGCCAGCGACTCGGTGCGCACGGCCGCCGCGTCAAACGGCTGGCCATGCCGGCTTGTCTGCATGACGCGCATGAAGTACTCGGCCGCACGCTGGGCACGCTCACGCTGGGCGGCACCGAAAAGGTCAAAGTCGCTCCAGCGCGTGGTGCCCAGCCAGCGCAGGCGCTGGCCGCTGGCGGCAGTGATGAGCGTGGCTTCGCGCTCCAACAGCGTGAAACCCAGGCCCTGGCACAAGGTGCGGAAACCGGCCGCCGCCTCGTCAAAGTCGCGGCCGTCGTATTCGTGGTTGCCCGCCACCACCAGCACGGGCACAGGCCAGCGCGCAAAACGCGGGTAGGCGGCCCAGGTGCTGTCAATGTCACCGGCCAGCACCAGCAACTCGGCGCCGGGTGCGGGTTCGGGCTCGAAGGCTTCTGTCTCCAGATGCAGGTCCGACAGCAGTTGCAGCTTCATGCGGCCGGGCCCAACCACTCAATGTTTGCGGCATGTGGGTGCGCGCGGGCCAGCAATACGTCCTCGCCATCATTGCCACCAGCCCCAGCGCCACTCCAGAGGCGGCAGCGCAGTTCAACCCCGCCGTCGATCGCGCTCGGTTCAAGGCGCAGCCACGCCAAGGGTGCGCCGGCATGTGCGCGCTGCGCAGCGGCCCGCACCGTGGCCTGGATGGCCGCTTGCTCGTCGGCAGCGACGTACTGCCAGACCACCGAATGCATCAGCACCATGACATGACCTGCGGCGGGTGCGGCCAGCTCGCGGGCCACAAAGTCGGCAGCGGGCAAGCTCTCTATGACCACACCGCTGGCCTGCATCCAGCCGGCCACCGCCTGCCGGGCGGTATGCAGGCGGGCCAGCCTTTCGGGCTGGTCGGGCCAGATGAAAGACTCCAGCCGCAGGCCTTCGGCACTTTGGCGCAGGTCAACCGGGTGGGCATCACAGCCGGCACGGCGGCTGATCTGCAGGCCGGCGGCAGCGGCCGCTGGCAGCGGGCCGCGCCAATCAGAACGCAGCAACAAAGGCGCGCCGGCAGGGCCCCAGGCCCAGGCGCCGTGGTCGTGGCGGTAGTGGTCGCACCACAGATTCAGGCCGGCCGACGCGCCGATTTCAAGCAGCACCAGCGGCAGGCCCGTGCCAGCGGCCACGTGCAGCAGGCCGGGCAAGAGCGCGGCGCTGCGTTGCACCTCGTTGGTTTGCGGTGGCAGCGCCAGGGCGTCATCCACCAGCGGGCGGCGTGTCTGCCAGGCGGCGCGAAGTGCGGCGTCGATGGCGGCGTCAGACGCGGCCAGTCCCAAACCGCGGGGCGGCCACAAGTCGGCCCACGGCACATCGCCGCGCAAAGCCAGGTGGTGCAGTGCCCCGGCCCAACGCAACGGCACCGCCGCAGCCAGCGGGTCAGCGGCCACGGCGGCAAAGGCCCGCAACGCCTGGCGGTCGGCAGCCAGCCATTGCTGGCTGCGCCGCAACAGCCGCGCCGTAAAAGGCGCGGGCGTTTCACACCAGGCGGCCTGCTGGGCCAAGGCGTCCAGCAGGCGCAGGCAGGTGGGGTCAACCGGGGTCAGCGCCATCAGCGACAACCCCCGCATCAGCAGCTATTGCGACATCCACCCCCGCCAATGACACCGGGTTCGCACCGTCTGCAGCCGCGCAAGGCCTGGTGGACTTGCGCGGGCGGCGCTGAACCCGCACGTGCTGCGTCAGGCGGCAGCCAGCCGCGCTTCGATCAGCGCCTTGGTGGCGGGCAGCGCGGGCGGCAGGTGATATTGCAGCGTCTTGAAGAGCTCGGCATGCAACTCCAGCTCTTGCTGCCAGGCAGCGCGGTCGATGCCGATGACGCTGGCGAACTGTTCGCGCGTGAACACCAGGCCGTCCCAGTGCAGGTCTTCATAGCGCGGGCTGGTGCCAAAGACGTTTTCGACGCCGCCCGAGCGGCCTTCGATGCGCCCGATCATCCATTCCAGCACACGCATGTTGTCACCGTAGCCGGGCCACACAAACTTGCCGTCGGCGCCTTTGCGGAACCAGTTGACGCAGTAGATGCGGGGCAGCTTGGCACCCGTGGTGGTGCTGATGAAGGCGGGCGGTTTTGAACACGCCATGACCGCCATCCGCGCGGTGGATGTCCGTTACACGGATTGGTTTCGCGGCGGTTCGGCCATTGGAATCATTTCCTTGCTGGCTTGGGGACTGGGGTATATGGGCCAGCCGCATATCCTGGCCCGATTCATGTCGGCCAAATCCATCCAAACGATTCCCAACGCAAGACGCATAGGCATGGCATGGATGATCC
>CAZUKT010000234.1:7016-7390 GCA_964620975.1 uncultured Rubrivivax sp.
CACCACGCCTTGGTGGCCGGCGGCGGCGGCGGTGGTTTCGCTGGCCATGGTGGCAGCCATGTACACGCCTTCGGCCCAGGTGCGGGCTTCGGTGACCAGCGGCACCGTGGTGCTGCGGCGGCCACCAAAGATGAAGGCGTCAATGGGCACCCCGGCCGCGTCGTCCCACTGCGCGTCGAGCACGGGGTTGTTGGTGGCGGCCACGGTAAAGCGCGAATTGGGGTGCGCGGCCTTGGCGCCGGTTTCCTTGGCGATGGCCGGCGTCCAGTCGCGGCCCTGCCAGTCGACCAGGTGCGCCGGGGGCTGCTCGGTCATGCCCTCCCACAAGACATCGCCGTCGTCGGTGAGCGCCACGTTCGTGAAGACCGTGTCGC
>CAZUKT010000235.1:0-7384 GCA_964620975.1 uncultured Rubrivivax sp.
GCGGCCATCGAGCCTTGCCCGGCCTGCAGCTTTTCACGCCAGGCCTGCAACTGGGTGATGTCGAAGTGGCCCACCGCCAGCAGCAGACCCACCTCTTCAAATGTCTCGCGCACGGCGGCCACCCAGTAGTCAAGGCCGCTTTGTTGCAGCCCCAGACGTGCGCTGGCCGTGGCGTCGCTGGCGGCATGGCCGTCGCCCACGCACACGGGGTGGGCAAGGCTATCGGCCGGGTCCAGCACTCCCCCCGGGAAGACGGCCGCGCCGCTGCGCATGTCGCCTTCGCGTTCGGCACGGCGCAGCATCAGCACTTGCAGGCCTTGTTCACTGTCGCGCAGCAGCAGCAACGACGCCGCCTTGCGTGCGTCGGCCGGCGGTGTGTAGTGGCTGCCGGTCATGCCGGTGCGCCCAACGCCACGCCGGCTGCCATCAAGGCCTGCACTTCGGCAGCGCTGAAGCCGGCCTGTTGCAGCACCTCGGCCGTGTGCTGGCCCACTTGGGGCGCTGGTTGTGGGTGGCCGGCCGGTGTGCGGTCAAAGCGCGGCGCCGGGGCCGGCTGCACCACACCAGCCACGTTGACAAAGGCGCCCCGCTCACGTGCATGCGCATGCAGCGGGGCTTCTTCAAAACTCAGCACGGGGGCAAAACACACGTCACTGCCTTCAAGCTTTGCGCACCACTCGTCGCGGGTGTGCTGGCGCACGGCGTTGGCCATGGCCAGGCGCATGTCGGGCCACAGGCGGCGGTCATGCTGGCGCTGCGCAAACCGGGGCTCCAGGCCCAGCGCCTGCGCCAGTTGCGCAAAGAACTTGGGCTCCAGCGCGGCCAGGGTGATGTAGCGGCCGTCGGCCGTTTCGAAGCTGTCGTAAAACGGCGCGCCCCCGTCCAGCAGGTTGGCGCCACGTGCCGCACCCCAGGCACCCATGGCCTGCAGCCCGTAGAAGATGGACGCCAGCGAGGCCGCGCCGTCCACCATGGCGGCGTCCACCACCTGCCCCAGCCCCGAGCGCTGGCGCTCCCACAGTGCGGCCATCACACCCAGCGCCAGGTAAAGCGCACCACCCCCATAGTCACCCACCAGGTTGAGCGGCGGCACGGGCTTGCCACCCGCGTTGCCAATGGCATGCAGCGCGCCGGTGAGCGCGATGTAGTTCAGGTCATGCCCGGCGGCTGCGGCCAGCGGGCCGGTCTGGCCAAAGCCCGTCATGCGGCCGTAAACCAGCGCCGGATTTGCGGCATGGCACGCGGCCGGGCCCAGGCCCAGCTTTTCGGCGACGCCGGGGCGGAAACCTTCCACCAGCACGTCGGCGCCCTGCAGCAGCCGCATCAGGGCCGCCACACCGGCCGGGGCCTTCAAGTCCAGCGCCACCGAGCGGCGGCTGCGTGCGTTGACGTCAAACTGCGGCGGCATCGCCAGGCCCAGGCCGCTGGCCTGCAGCCTGTCCACACGCACCACGTCAGCGCCCAGGTCGGCCAGCAGCATGCAGCACATGGGCCCCGGGCCGATGCTGGCCAGTTCAATGACGCGCAAGCCCTGCAAGGGGCCGCTGGGGGGCGCTGGTGTGGGCTGCTCACGGGCGCCCAGGGCGGTGGACGCTGGCGGCTGTTCAGAAGCCTGTGGCAGAGGCGGGGTAGAGGTCATGGACGCAGAGTTTGCCGCATGCAGGCGGCACGGCCGCACCGGTTACCCAGGCCGCCCTGCACATCCCAGCCAGCGCGCCAGAAGAACTCGGCCACCATCGACAAGCCAGCGATGTGTTGAATGGTGTCGGGCTGGGTGAGCACGATGTGCCGGCCATGTGGCGGGTGCCCGACTTCGCCGCCAAAAGGCCGGGTTCAGCCAGCGCAAAGATCAGAACTTGGCCACGCGCCCTTCAGCCACCAGCGGCGCGTAAAGCGCCACGTCGGCCTCAATGCGCGCGCGCAAACCCTGAGGCGTGGACGGCGTGATTTCAAAGCCAGCGGTTTCGCCACGGGCCCGCACTTCGGGCGAGCCCAGCGCGGCCACGATGTCGTGCTGCAGACGGTCGAGCACCGCCTGCGGTGTGCCCGCCAGGCCCACCATGGCCGCCCAGGGGTGCATCTCCACGGCCGGGCCACCGGCTTCAGCCAGGGTGGGGATTTGCGGGTGCGTGGCCAGGCGCTTGCGTGCGGCCACCGCCAGCGGGCGCATGCGGCCACTGGCCATCAGCCCCATCAACGTGTTCATGCTGAAGGCGGTGAAGTCGACATCGGCCTTGGCCACAGCCGTGAACAGCGAGCCGGCGTCCTTGAAGGGCACATGCAGCAGCTTCACGCCAGCCGCCCGCGCCATGGTCTCTACCGCCACCTGGCTGGCATGGCCGCTGCCCAGCGACCCATAAGTCACCTGCTCCGGCACACGCCGCGCGGAGTCGAGCATGTCTTGCAGCGTGCGAAAGCGGCTGCCGCCACCCACCCAGATCAGGAAGGTGGCATGGAAGAGCAGGCTCAGCGGCGCCAGGTCCTTGGCCACGTCATAGGGCAATGTGGGGTGCAGCAGCGGGTTGACCGCCAGCGTGGCGGTGTCGGCGACATACAGCGTGTGGCCGTCAGCGGGCGTGCGGCGCACGTCACCAAACGCGATGATTCCTGATGCACCTGGCTTGTTGTCCACCACCACGGTCTGACCCCAGGTCTTGGCCAGTTGCTCGGCCACGCTGCGCGCCACGATGTCGGGGCCAATGCCCACGGCATAGGGCACCACGATGCGCACGCTGCGTTGCGGGAACCCGTCGTGGCCCGTGGCCAGTGCCGGAAAGGCCGTGGCGCCCGCACCGGCCCCCGCCACCAAAGCCTTGCGGCGTGAAACAAAACCTGCAGCCATCAGCCCAGCATCCTTCCAAGCAATGCGCCTGCAGACAGCAGCGCGGCAAACCACAACTCCAGCCTGAAGGTGCGGAACAAGATTTCATTGAAGGCGGTGCCACGTGCACAGCGCACAAAGGCCAGCCGCAGCTGCAGGGCCACGGGCAGCAGCACCAGCGGCAACATCAGCGCGGGCGCACGCGACTCCATTGCCATGAAAGGCAGCAAGGCAAAGGGGCCCAACAGCAGCGTGGCATAAAGGCGGCGTGAGCCGGCCTCGCCATACAGCACAGCAAAAGTGCGCCGGCCCACCAGGCGGTCATGCGCGATGTCGCGGTGGTTGTTGACGGCCAGCGCTGCGGCCGCCAGCGCACCAATGGCCACCGACGCCATGGCCGACACCAAGCCCACGCTGCCTGTGAGTACCCAGTCGGCCCCCATCACGGCCACCAGGCCAAAAAACACGAACACGGTGAATTCACCCCAGGGTGAATAGGCAATGGGCCGCGGCCCGCCCATGTAGGCCAGCGCCGCCACCAGTGATGCGGTGCCTATGGCCAGCACCGGCCAGCCCCGGTAAGCCACCAGGGCCACGCCCAGCGCCACCGACACCAGCGACACGGCCACGATGCCCAGGCGCACGCTGCGCACGCTGAGCCAGCCGTTGGCGGTGGCGCGGGGCAAGCCGGTGCGCGTGCCAGACAGTTCACCCCCGCGCACGGTGTAGCCCACGTCGTTTTGCATGTTGCTTACCACCTGCATCAGCAGGGCCGCCGCCAGCACCAGCATGGCGGCCATCCAGTCAATGGCGCCGGTGCGCTCAAAGCCCAGCGTGGCCCCCACCAGCACGGGGCTGATGGCCACCATCAGCGTGCGCGGCCGCACAGCCACAGCCCAGGCTTGCAGAGAATCGGCACGCACAGCGTGCGGCTTGGCGAGGGCAACTCTGTCGAGAGTCATGAACGGGTCAGCGTGTGAGAGTGAATCCGGCGTGCCCGAGCGGGACGCCAGATCGCGGCCGCGCAAGACTGAGCGCGGATCCACACGTAGCTGGGGCTGCTGCGAGCATCTGCAACGCCGCGCTGGTGCGAACTGGCGGCGCGAGCGGGCATGTTGGATTGACTCTCACACTCAGTCCTTAGGCGGTGGCGACCACTTTGCCGCAGCGCATTATGGCAACCCAGTCGCACGGCAAAACTTGCGCAGCGTCAAGCCACACCGGGCGCACGCCTCACCAAGGCAAACCGCCCGCACGGGTGGCGAGGCGCTTGTCAACGTCGCATTGCCATCGGCCGGCCGGCGGCACGTAGAGACGTCCCTGTGCACGGAGTCTCTGGCAGGAACAGCCGCGCGGCTGCCTTCCCCGGCGGGCGGGCCACCACGCGTCTGGGCCCGCATCGGCCGCGCGCCAGGACGCGGGCACGCCATGCCTGCCGGTAGGACTTCATCAACTCAGCTTCTCTTGTGGGCGGCTTCGGCGTCGTGGATGCGGTGGCGCGCACGCCGCACCACCATGAAGGCCGCCACCGCTGCCACGGGCACCGCCAGGCCAATTGCCAAGTCGGCATTGAGCGGCAGGCCTCCCGCCTTGACACCCTTGATGACGTAGCCCACCAAGCCCACCACGTAGTAGACGATGGCCGCAATGGACAGCCCCTCCACCGTCTGCTGCAGCCGCAGTTGCAGCTTGGCGCGGCGGTCCATGCTGCTGAGCAGCGCCTGGTTCTGGCGCTCACGTGCAATGTCCACGCGGGTGGAAAGCAAGCCGCTGGCCTGCGCCACACGCTCGGACAAGTCATGCAGGCGTGCCGACACCGTCTGGCACGTGGCCACAGCGGGCTCAAAGCGCCGCGCCATGAAACCGCCAATGGTGGACAGGCCACCAATGCGCTGCTCACGCAATTCGGCAATGCGGGTGCGCACGATGTCGGCATAGGCGCGGCTGGCGCCAAAGCGGAACTGCGTTGCGGCCAGGCCGCTTTCAACTTCGGCCGCCAGGCGCGTCAGTTCTTGCAGCAGTGCTTCGTCAGCGCCTTCTTCGCGGGCAATGCCGTCGGTCAGGTGAGCCAGAGCCTTTTCAATGGCCACGATGCGAGGCGACAGCCTGCGCGCCATGGGCAGCGCCAACAAGGCCATCATGCGGTAGGCCTCGATCTCAAAGAGCCGCTGCACCACGCGCCCGGCCACGCGGGGCGACAAGCTGCGGCTGAGCAACAAGAAGCGCGAGCAGCCGTCGCCGTGGATCTTGAAGTCGGTGTAGGCCAGGGCCTGGCCGTCGGCCACCTCGGCGCCCACCACCATGTGGTCTTCAAAGTGGCGCGTCAAGGCCTCTTCAGTGGGCAGCTCGGCCGGCGCATGCGCGACGACCGCGTGCGCAGCCATCACAGTCACGCCAGGCAAACCGCGCAGCCAGCCTTCGGGCAGCAGGGCAGAGGCTGGCTCGGCAAAGGGCGTGCTTTCGGCGCCTGGTGCGATGAGCGTCCAGGATGAAAACTCGCCGTGGCGTTCCCACTTCAGGCGCACACCGCCGACACGGGCGCTGAAGTGCGTCACTTCGCGCGCCGGCGGGGTGACGGCATAGCGCTCGCACAAACGCGCCAGGTGGGCGCTTTCGAGGCCACGGTCGTCGCTGTCCACCAGCACCGCCAGGTAACTGGCGCGCGCCGGCGTTGGCATGGCCTCGGGTGGCCGGGCATGCACCTCCTCGGCCAGCGCGAAGCGCTCAGCGTGGTCGGGCGGGAAGTGATTCACCTGCAGTCACCCGCCACTGCCGACGCGGCTGCTTGAAACGTGCAATGAGTCATATAGGGGCACAGCATTCAAAAGACAGGCGGGCAAGAGTCAATTTCAGTATAGCGAGCGGCCTTGCAGCGGCCACCTGGCAGGTTGCAGCAGCACGCTGGCGCCCCCGCCCCAAGCAACTGCGCGGCAGCGAACCACCCGCCACCGACGCGCCGCACTCACACGGGCGAGTGGCTTGGCCCCACTTTGGCGCTTGAGGTGTGTGTATTCCAAATTCGACGCGGCACGCATCGCTCGACGCGGCCGTTGGAAGCCGCAATCAAGCACTGCGTCAAGGTCAACAACGCCGACCCCAAGCCCATCGACATGTGACCTGTTGCGGCCACCGAGCCAGTAGAAAGGCACTGCCCAAAACACCAGTCCGAAACCCGGTTTAAGCAATTTTTAGGACACCAGAAACGAAAAATCCACCCGAAGTTGGCGTAAGTCGTTGATTTTACTGGTGGGCGGTGCAGGGTTCGAACCTGCGACCCCTGCCGTGTGAAGGCAGTGCTCTACCGCTGAGCTAACCGCCCGGAAACTGAACCCTTGCTGCCTGACTGCGGAATTGTCTGGCTGCTTTCCGGTGAGCCTTGGATTATGCCACGGCTTGGGGTGTTCACGTCTGGCTTTGCGGGGCACCCACGGCCGGACGCCAGATGGCCTTGCCACCGCATTCTTTGTCGATGTCGGCCAGCAAGTCGGCGTGTGCCGCCTTCTCGTCGTCGTTGGCAGCCAACACAGGCAGCATGAAACTGCGCAGGTCCAGGCGGGGCGCGGCCGCTTGTGTGCGCGGGCCTTCGCTCGCGTCAATCACCAGCGCCCGCTGGCCACGTGTCAGCCGCAGGTACACCTCGGCCAACAAGCCGGCGTCGAGCAAGGCGCCGTGCAAGTCGCGGTGCGAGTTGTCCACTTCCAGCCGCTTGCACAGCGCGTCCAGCGAATTGCTTTTGCCCGGGAACATCTCGCGCGCCATCGTCAGGCTGTCGGTGACACGCGCCACATGCTGACTGAAGCCGCCGCGCCCCATGCGCTTGAACTCAGCGTTCAGGAAGCCCATGTCGAAAGAGGCGTTGTGGATCACCACCTCGGCGCCCGCCACAAACTCCTGCAGTTCGTCGGCAATCTTCTCGAACAGCGGCTTGTCGGCCAGAAATTCGTCAGTGATGCCGTGCACCCGCAGCGCGTCGGGGTGGCTGGAACGCAGCGGGTTGATGTAGTGGTGCAGGCGGCGGCCAGAGTCGCGCCGGTTGACGAACTCGATGCAACCGATCTCGATGATGCGGTCGCCCTGGTCAGCACTGAGCCCGGTGGTTTCGGTGTCAAGAAATATCTGTCTCATGGCGACCATGCTACTGGGCGGCAGGTGGCCGCGCAAAAGCCGGGCGGCCAAACCACCACCACAGGCCGGCTCCGGCCAAGATCATGGGCACGCACAGCCACTGGCCCATGCTCATGCCGAGCGACAACAAGCCCAGATGGGCATCGGGTTCGCGGAAAAATTCGGCAATGAAACGCATCACGCCATACCCCAACAGAAAAAATGCAGCAACCTGCCCATGCTTGGGTGCCGAGCGCGCATACCACCAGAGCAACACAAACAGCAACACGCCTTCGAGCAAAAATTGGTACACCTGCGACGGATGCCGGGGCAAGTCACCCGCACCCCGAAACACCATTCCCCACGGCAAACCGGGGTCGGCCAGCCGTCCCCACAGTTCACCGTTAATGAAATTGCCTGGTGGGGTGATGATACTAACGTTCCTACTGGTCACATGCT
>CAZUKT010000236.1:0-1705 GCA_964620975.1 uncultured Rubrivivax sp.
GCCGTCAAGTTCACCGAACACGGCCATGTGGCGCTGAGTGCCCAACTGCTGGCCGAGGACGGCGACGCGCTGCACCTGCGCATGCAGGTCAGCGACACCGGCATCGGCATTGCGCCCGACAAGCTGGGCTTGCTGTTCAAGGAATTTGCGCAGACCGACGCTTCCACCACACGCAAGCACGGTGGCACCGGGCTGGGCCTGGCCATTACACAGCGCCTGGCCGAATTGATGGGCGGCGAGGTGGGCGTGCAAAGCGAGCCGGGTGTGGGCAGCACCTTCTGGTTTACAGCCCGGTTGCGGCGGGGCATGGGCCCGCCGCCTGCGGTGCCGTTTGAGGCCGTGAGCGACGGCCAGCCCCTGCTGCAGTGGCGCCACCAAGGCGCACGCTTGCTGTTGGCTGAAGACAACCCCGTCAACCTGGAAGTGGCGCTGGAGATGCTGCACGGCGCCGGCCTGCTTGTGGACACCGCACAAGACGGCCGCGAGGCCGTGGCCATGGCGCAGGCGCAGCCCTATGACCTGGTGCTGATGGACATGCAGATGCCCGAGCTTGACGGCCTGGCCGCCACACGCGCCATACGCGCGCTGCCGGGCTGGGCCGAGATTCCCATTCTGGCCATGACCGCCAATGTGTTTGACGACGACCGCCGCGCCTGCACGGCCGCCGGCATGAACGACTTCATTTCCAAGCCGGTGGAGGCGTCCAAGCTGTATGCCACGCTGATGCGCTGGCTGCCCGCGCGTGATTCTGGGCATGGGCTTGGGCACGGGCTTGGGCATGCAGCGGGCGGGGCAGGGCCTGCAGGCGCTGCGCAAGCCCCAGAGGGCGCAGCGGGCGGTGCCGTTGGCGCAGCGGGCGGTGCAACCCAGCCACACGCCCGCTCTGCTGCCGAGCAGGCCACGCTGGACAAACTGGCCGAAGTGCCCGGCATGAACGTGCTGCGCGGCCTGGCCGTGATGCTGGGCCGGAGCGACCGTTTCCTGGATCTGTTTACCCGCTTTGTGCAAGCCCAGCCCGCGCAATTGCAGTTGCTGTCAGACTGGCTGGAGCAGGGCAACCATGAAGCCGCGCGCCATGTGGTGCATGCGCTCAAAGGTGCTGCTGCCAGCCTGGGTGCCGAACAACTGGCCGAAGCTGCGGGCCGCATCGAGGCCCGGTTGCGCAGCCTGGCCACGGGCGGCCGGCCGGGTGCGGTAACAGGCTCGTTGGCAGGTGCAAGAACAACTGCCGCAGCGGGCGCTGACGTGCTGGCCTTGCACCGCCATGTGCGCGCCTTGCAGGCTGCTTTGGCACCCTGGCCTTTGCAAGCGGCCGGCCCGGCGCAGGCCGTGGACACCGCGCCTGCATGGGCCGCGTTGCCGGCGCTGCAAACTCAGCTTGTGCAATGCGACACCGCCGCGCTGCAACTGGTAGAAGAACATCTGGCCGGCCTGCGCCAATTGTTTGGTGCCCGGGCCGACAAGCTGCTGCAGGCGGTGCGGGCCTTTGACTTTGAGGCCGCACGCCAGGCCTTGCAGACCATGCGAAAACCCGCTTGAGCTGCGGTAGGCTTGCTGCCGGTGGCACCTTGCCACGCCATCAAACGCAGGCATTGAATGAACCCCCCACACGGCAACGTCACCCCCACCTGTGGGACTGAAGGCGGCTGCGCCCGCCGCCGCTTTTTGCTGGCGGCCGCAGTGGGCGCTACGGGTGCGGCAGGCG
>CAZUKT010000236.1:1715-7370 GCA_964620975.1 uncultured Rubrivivax sp.
GACCCTTGAGTGGACCCTGCCCACCACCCTCCCGCACGAGGCCTTCCATCACGACCCGGAAGCCCCGGCACCCTACGACTACCAGGGGGTGACGGCCGCTGGCTGACACCGGCCAGGCGGCTGCGCACGCCGCCGCTTTTTGCTGGCGGCCGCGGTGGGCGCTACGGGGTCAGCGGGCGCGGCCTTGTTTGGCGGCAAGGCGGCCGCCGCCACGCCGGGCGAGGTGTTGGTGGGCCAGCCGCTGCGCGACGCCACCATGCGCGGCCTGAACGGGCCGGCGCGGCAGTTGTCATTCTTCAGGGGCAAGCCGCTGCTCATCAACGTGTGGGCCAGCTGGTGCGGCCCGTGCCGCGACGAGATGGCGTCGCTGGAGCGCCTGGCCTGGAGCGACCTGTCAAGTAAGCTGGCCGTGATCGGCATTTCTACCGACGACTACATCGACAGGGCACAGGCTTACCTGAAGCGCTCCAATGCCAGCATCAGCCACTTCATTGACCACAAGCTGGAGCTGGAAAACATGCTGGGTGCCAGCCATCTGCCGCTCACGGTGCTGGTAGACGCCAAGGGCGTGGTGGTGGCCAAGGTGGCCGGCGCCAAGGCCTGGGACGGGCCCGAGGCGCGCCGCCTGATCAACGGCGCGCTGGGCCTGGACAAGCCGGCCCGGCGCCCCTGAGCCGGCGGGGTCAGGCCTGCCCCAGGCCCGACGGCCTAGAACTGGTAGCGCACGGAGACGCTCAGCACGTTCACGCGGTAATGCGGGCTCTGTGCCCCCAGGGACAGCAGGTTCTGCACGGTGGCCGGCTGCACGCCGTCCAGCCGCCAGTCGGCCGCGCTCAGGCGCTCGTGCCAGAAGCTGCCATTGAGCCAGAGGTTGTCGGCCAGTTTGTAGCGTGCGTGCAGTTTCAGTGTCTCCTGCTCGCTGCGCACCAGCGGGAAGGCGGGCAGGGTCTGCACGTGGTCCACACTCAGTTCACCTGTGGAGCGCGAAAGGACCAGGTCCGCACCGATCTCGAGCTTGTCGCCCAGCATGGTGTGTTTCAGGCCCAGGCCCAGCACGTCGAAACTGTCGCTGCCCAGCGCCGTCCAGTCGGGCTGGTTGCCGGCCTGGCTGCCGGCCTGGCGCGAACGCAGTTGTTCGTTCTGGGCAAAGAACGTCAGCTGCGTGTGCTCTGAAAGCGCGGCCGAAATGTCTGCGCCCACGCTCACGCTGCGGGCGTTTTGCAGACCCACCAACGAGCGCGAATAGGCGTCGTTGGAATAGTCCAGGAACAGGCCAAAGCTCACCTTTTCTGCGCCGGTAAAGTCGGCGCGCAGGCCGGCGCTGTCGCGTTGGCATTCGGCCAGGTTGTACTTGCGCAAGAGCGGGTTCTCGGTGGAACCAAACCAGGTGGACACGCCGTAGTCAGAGTGCGTGCGCTGGCTGCGGCCGACCTTGAAGGCCACGTTCATGTCGTCGCCCAGTTGCACGCCGGCACGGCCCCAGAACGTGGTTTCACGGGTTGTGAGCACCTCGTGGTAGGGGCGGCGGCGGTAGTCCTGGTCGGCCCCGGCGCTGAGCTTCACGCCGTCGGCCGCCCGGTAGTCGGCACCGACCTTGAACCTGTCCTGGGTAAAGCTGAAGGGCACGTTGCTGCGCGTGTCGGCGCGCAAGAAGATGTCGGCCGCCACCTGTGGGTAGGCGGCGATGTCGGTCTTGTTTTCACGGGCGTTGTGGGCATAGCTGGCGTTCACGCGAAGGCCGACCATCGGTGTGGCCGTGAGCCGCAGGTTGGCGTTGAAGGTGTCCACCGTGCCGTTCAGCGATGCCGCAGGCAACGCCGGCACACTGGGCCCCAGTGCACTGTTCAGCGTGGCCGGCATGAAGCCGGCGTCCTGCGTCAGGCGCCCATACGACACATCGGCGCTGGCTCGCACCTCGGGCATGATTTCCATGCCGGCGCTGGCCACGATCTGGTGCATCTGGTTGCTGGGCGCCAGCGCCACCTGCGCCAGGCTGGCGCCCAGGACAGGTGAGAAGGGGTTGTCGATGGTCAGGGATTCATGGCCGTTGCCAAAGCGCGATATCTGGTAGGCCACCTTGGCCTGCAAAGAGCGTGACGTGTAGGCGGCCGACACCTCGAACTGGTCGGTGGTGTGGTCCACCGGCGCCACCACTTGTTGGGCCGTGGCGAAGTACCCGGCGGTCATGGGGCGGGTGCCGTCACGTGCGTCGCGGCTGAAGCTCAGCCGGTAGGTCCAGTCCTGGAAGCTCATCAATGCAGCGGAAACGTCCAGCCGCTTCTTCTTGAAGCCGATGTCCACCGGCTGCAGGGTGCCGGCCAGCGGCATGGCCGTGGTGTTGGGCGCGGGGTAACCGGCCGGCAGCGTGAGGCGCGAGCCGCCGTTGCCCAGGTAAGGCGTCATGGCACCGTCGGCAAAGTGACGCGGCAGTTCTGCGTAGCCCAGGTGCAACGAGTACTGCCCTTCGTGGCCGCTGGTCACGCCCAGGCTGCGGGTGTCCAGGCCCAGGTCGGCGGCCCGCACATCGGCGTAGTAGCCGCTTTCGCCGCGCACGCTGACAGAGCCGCCCAGCACGGCGTGCGCGCCTTTGTCTTGCAGGCCTGAAAAGTCACCGAACTTCTTGGAGTCGGCGCTGACGACGCCCAGGCCGGCATCGACCGAGCTGGTGGTGCCCTTGGGGTATGGGCAGGCCGAGCATTTCCAGTTGGCGGTGTCGGCGGCGGCAAGGGCCGCGCCGGGTGAGCACAGCAAGCCGAGTGCGGCAAGCAGGAACAGGGGGCTGTAGGTGGTCATGGGTGATTTTCCGGGTTCGGTGGGTAAGGCTTGGGGCCCGCCCTTGGGCAGGGCCCGGGAAGCCGCCGATCAACGCATCAACTTGGCCCCAGAGGGGTGGTTGGAGCCGTGCACCTGGGTGTGGCAGTTGACGCAGCTGCTGCCCACCACAAAGGCTGACGTGCCGCTGCCACCGCTCTGTGCGGGCAGGCCTGCCGAGGTGCGCGCCACCGAGGGGTGGCCTGCCGTGCTGTGGCACTGCTGGCAAAGTTGCGGAGGCGCCTTCACGAGCAGGGCCTGGCGCGCCGATCCGTGCGGGTTGTGGCACAGCGCGCAGTCTTCGGCCACGGGGGCGTGTTCCCACAGCACGGGTCCGCGCTTTTCGGCGTGGCAGCTGAAGCACGTCTGGTTCACCGTGGGCTTGCTCAGCATGGCGCCGCTGGTGGAGCCGTGTGCGTTGTGGCAGTCGCTGCAGGCCATCTTGCCCTGGCGCAAGGGGTGCGACGAGGTCTTCAGGAAGTCGGTTCGCTGCTGTTTGTGGCAGGTGAAGCACACCTGGGGCTCGGTGGCCTTCTTCAGCACCGGGTCGTGGTCGCGGTGCACCTTGTGGCAGTCGGTGCAGGCCACCTCGGCGCGTTCGTGCGCGCCGGCGTGCCAGGCAGTGCGGGTGCTGCCTTCGTGGCAGGTCATGCAGATGGCATTGCGCTCTTGCAACGACGCCTTGGAGTCGGGCTTGAAGGTATTGATCGACGCCGCCTTCTTGTTGCGGGCGTGCAGCGCGCCAGGGCCGTGGCAGGCCTCGCACTGCAGACCGCCCACGCCAAAGGGGGAGCGCTTGTCGCCCCGTGCCGCGTGCTTGGTCTTGAACAGCGCCGACGCGGAGTAGGTGGCGCTCTCGTCGTCGTGGCAGCCCAGGCAGGTGTCGGCACCTTCTTCGGAATAGGCCGTGGCTGCGGGCATGGGCTTGGACTGGGCCGCAGCGGGTGGCAGCCAGGCCAGGCTCGACAGCAACAGCAGCACAAACAACAAGGGTCTGGTGATCTTCATCGGGGGGTGCCTGTGGGTGGATCTGGATCGTTTCTAGGTCGGGTGCCCGCGCATGTGCCGGGCCCAGGCCGTTGTCTGCGGTCAGCTCTTGCTGCCGGCAGCGGGTTTGGCTGTCTTCGGCCGGGAAGGCTCTTTCTGAACGGCCACGATACGGCCCTTGAGGGCGAAGTACTCGGTCTCGCTCAGGATCTTGTCTGCCGCCAGCTTGGCTTTGCTGGGGTAGGGGCGGCCGGCAATGATGCGGCTGGCTTGCTTGTCGCCAATGCCGGGCAGTGTCTTGAGTTCAGCGACGCTTGCGCTGTTGATGTCCACCAGCTTGGGCTTTGCAGCAGGTGCCGTTGCGGTGGCGGAGGCTGCAGTGCTGGCCTTGGCCGGCACTGCGGAAGCGGTCCGCGCGGTGGCGGTGCCCGGTACAGGTTTGTCGGCCGCTGCGGTGCTGTCGTGGCAGGCCAGCGCCAGCGCAATGGCAAACGCCGCAGAGGCAATTCGGTACAACATGGAGGACCTTCTAAATGTCGAAAAACCCGGGGCACCTAAGCCCCGGGTTCCGGTTTGGGTGGGGCGCAAAGAGCAGTCTCCTGCGCCCCAGTTGGCCGAGCTTACTTGTGGGCCTGGACGGTGTCGAAGTCCCTGCCGGGGCCGTGGCAAACCGCGCACGACTCGACTTGCGTCACGCTGGACCGCAGGCCCTTGATCACACCGCCATTGATGGTGATGTGCGACTTGGTCGGGCCGCTGTCGTGGCAGCTGACGCAGGCGCCGGCAAACGGCGTGGTGACCACGTCGGTTGCGCTGGCTGTGGCAAGCGAAGCCTTGGCCATGGCCGGTGTGGCCGTACCCGCCGCCATGCCTGCGGCATAGGTGGCGTCCACCGACTCATAGGTCGAAACCAGCGCCGTTGCCGGCACGAAGTTGTAGGTCTTCTGCGCTGCGGATGCTGCCGTGACGTGGCAGGTTTCGCAGTTGTTGAGCTTGCCCGGGAAGTCCATGCGGCGGAAGTCAAGCAGCTGCAGAACGCCGCTGCTGGTGCGGTCACGTGCGTCTGCAAACGGTGTGACGCGTTCGCGGCCGGCGTGGATGCCGTGGATCATGTCCTTGAAGTTGTTGGTCACCACCGGCAGCTTCAGGGCAGCGTTGAGCATGGTCTTGTCGAAGCCCCAGTCGGCAACGATCTTGGACGACGCCTTGTCGAAGGTCCAGGTGTTCATCAGGCTGTCAGGCACGCCGCGGCCGCTGGTGGCCAGGCCGGGCACGTGGCAGACCACGCAAACCTGCGTTTCCTTGACGCGGTTGCCGCCGTGGCCTTCAAACCACTCGTGGCAGTTGCTGCACTTTTCATCGTCGACCACCGTGCGGCGGACCACGTCACCGGTGACGCTCTTCACCACCGAGATGGCATGGCGAGCCACGGCCTTGGCGGGACCGCCCAGGTCAGGATCGACAAAACCGCTCTGCGTGAAGTAGCCCTGCAATGCCACGGCGCGCAGCTTGGAAGCGGCCGGGAAGGCCCAAGCACCGGTGCCAGGGATGGTGGCGATGTAGTAACCCGCAGTGGAAGATGCGGCCAGGCTGCCGTTGGCGGCGTTGTTGGTGCTCAGCAACTGGGCGATGGACACGCTGCGCGGTTGCGCTGATGCCCTGCCGAGGTTGTTGTAGTCAACCGCTTGCGCTGCGGTGACACCGTCTTGGGGCAGTGCGTAGGCCAGCAAGAAACCCGGGCTGCCCGTGAAGCCGGTCAGCGGGTTGCTGACTGAGGCTGCGGCGGGCACGAAGCTGACCATCTCGTCCGTGGTGGACGGGGCGATGCGCTTCTTGATGCCGAATTCGATGATCAGG
>CAZUKT010000237.1:0-7369 GCA_964620975.1 uncultured Rubrivivax sp.
AGGAAGAGGAACGCTTTTTCCAGACCATCGCCAACGGCATGGAGATCCTGGAAGCGGCCCTGACTTCACTCCCTCTCCCGCCCGCGGGAGAGGGCAGGGGTGAGGGTGCGCGCGCAACTGGCGTGCTGCCCGGCGACGTGGCCTTCAAGCTGCACGACACCTTCGGCTTCCCGCTCGACCTGACGGCCGACGTGTGCCGCGAGCGCGGTGTCACGGTGGACGAAGCCGGCTTCAACGCCGCCATGAACCGCCAGCGTGAGCAGGCCCGGGCGGCCGGCAAGTTCAAGATGGCGGCCGGGCTGGAATACACCGGCGTGGCCACGGCCTTCCATGGTTACGAACACCTGGTGTGCGAGACCAGCAAGGTCACGGCCATCTACGTGGACGGCACGACCGTGCAAAGCGCCAAGGCCGGTGACGACGCCGTGGTGGTGCTGGACCACACACCCTTTTATGCCGAAAGCGGCGGCCAGGCCGGCGACTCCGGCGAGTTGCGCAACGGCACCACCCGCGTGGTGGTGGAAGACACCGTCAAGGTGCAGGCCGCAGTGCACGGCCACCAGGGCCGCATCGTCGAAGGCACGCTGAACGTGGGTGACACGCTGGTGGCCAAGGTGGACGCCGAGCGCCGCGTGCGCA
Organism: uncultured Rubrivivax sp.; assembly: GCA_964620975.1. GTDB lineage: Bacteria > Pseudomonadota > Gammaproteobacteria > Burkholderiales > Burkholderiaceae_C > Rubrivivax. The sequence goes on from CAZUKT010000237.1 coordinate 640, forward strand.
CCGTGCGCAACCACAGCGCCACGCACCTGATGCACAAGGCACTGCGCGAGGTGCTGGGCGCCCACGTGCAGCAGAAGGGCAGTCTCGTCAACGCCGAACGCACGCGGTTTGACTTTGCCCACAACGCGCCCATCAGCGACGCGCAACTGGCGCAGGTCGAAGCAATAGTCAACGCCGAGATCCTGGCCAACGCGGCGGCCACGTCACGGGTGCTGCCCATTGAAGAGGCGCAAAAACTCGGCGCCATGATGCTGTTTGGTGAAAAGTACGGCGACGAAGTGCGTGTGCTCGACATCGGCAGCAGCCGTGAACTTTGCGGCGGCACGCACGTGCAGCGCACCGGCGACATCGGCCTCTTCAAGATCGTGGCCGAAGGTGGCGTGGCCGCCGGCATCCGCCGTGTGGAAGCCGTCACCGGTGGCAACGCATTGGCTTACCTGCAGCAGCTTGAAGCCACGGTGGGCGGCCTGGCCGCCACACTCAAGTCCACGCCGGCCGAAGTGCCCGTGCGTGTGGCTGCCGTGCTGGAGCACGTGCGCGCGCTGGAAAAAGAAGTGGAAGCGCTGAAGAGCAAGCTGGCGTCATCGCAAGGCGATGAACTGCTGGCACAGGCGGTGGACGTGAACGGCGTCCAGGTGCTGGCGGCCGTGTTGCAAGGCGCCGACGCCAAGGGGCTGCGCGAGACCATGGACAAGCTCAAGGACAAGCTCAAGACGGCGGCCATCGTGCTGGCGGCGGTGGAGGGTGGCAAGGTGCAGTTGGCGGCCGGCGTCACGGCCGACGTGCTGGCCAATCCAGCCGCCAAGATCAAGGCCGGTGAGCTCGTCAACTTTGTGGCCCAGCAAGTGGGTGGCAAGGGTGGCGGCAAGCCTGACCTGGCCATGGCCGGTGGCACTGACGCAACGGCGTTGCCGGCAGCGTTGGCCAGCGTGGCGGGGTGGGTGGCGGCGCGCGTGTAGAGCGGCTGGCCTGACGCCAGGGCGCGCGCACATCTGCGTCGCGCCAACGAAAAACGGCGGCCCGAGGGCCGCCGTTTTGCTTTGGGCAGGCAGGCCTGCTTAGAACTCGTAGCGCAGCGTCAGTTGCACGGCCCATTGCGACTCGCCGCTGGCTTGGCGCACGGTCAGGTCTTCGAGGCTGCCCAGGCTGTAGATGTACTTGCCGTTGGCGTCCAGGCCGTTGTAGTTGACGAAGCTGCGGTTGGACGGGAAACCGATTTCCTCAATTCGGCCCCACTTCTTGTTGAGCAAATTGCCAAAGTTCAGGATGTCAAAGGTGACTGACGACTTGTGTCCCTTGGCGAAACCGGGCAACTCCTGGCTCAAGCGCACGTCAAAGTTGTTGACCCAGGGCGCGAAGTTGTTGTTGCGCCCAACCAGGCCGCCCTTGGCCGACGCCAGGCCGGGGTTGGCATTGACGATCTCCCAGAACTTGGCCTCTTCGGTGGCACCCCCGAGGAAGCTCACGTCGCCGTTGCCCGGCGCACCCGGGATATACATGAGATCGTTGCCGCCAATACCGTCGCCGTTCAGGTCATTCAGGTAGGTCCAGCTGTAGGGCTTGCCCTTGCGGCCTTCATAGAAAACACCCACCGAGGTGCGGTAACTGCCGACGAAGGCCCTGGACCAGTTGAGGCTGGCGTTGAAGCGGTCCTTGATCAGGTAGTTGGAGTTGGATGTCTCTTCTTCGTTGGGGTTGAAGATGTTGCGGTTGCTCCAATTCGACGCCGACGTGGACGACGTGAGCGGGCTGACTTCCTTGGCGGTTGTGCGCGTGTAGGCCAGGCTCCAGCCAAAGCCGGCTGCGGTGGGCTTGCTGATGGCCAAGGTGATGGCGTCGCCGCCGCCCTTGCTGGTTTCCTTGGCCAGCAACACGTTGCTGAAGCCAGGGTTGCTCAGGTGGCGCGTGCGTGACGTGCCGCTGGCTGTGGGGCACAGGCCCCCGGACGCGGTGGTGACAATGGCGCTGCCGTTGGCGTTCCAGCACCCACCCAGATAACCCTGGGGCGAATAGAAGAGCTGGCGGCCGTCTGGCCCGGTCTTGGTGGCCGTGCCCAGGTTCAGGTGCTCGTAGTAGATGCCACTCTGCGTCTTGGTGTGCAGCCACTCGGCGCTGGCCACCAATTGGCCCACCACGGGCAACGCCGGCAGTTCGGTCTCGAACGCCAGGTTGGCTTTCCAGACCGACGGCTGCTTCAGCCCAGGCGACAGGATGTCCACGTTGGGTGCCGGCGGGGTGCCGACCAACACGGGTTGGTTGTCGGGGTCAGCGCTGAAGTCAGCCCCGGCGGTGTTGCAGGCGCCGAAGTTGCTGCAGTTCAGCGAACCCACGGCCATGCCGGTGTTGCTGTAGGGGTTGGACAGCCACACGTTGGCGGCCGCCCCCTGGAACAAGCCCAAACCGCCGCGCAGTTGCATGCGGGTGGTGTTGCCACCCAGGTTCCAGTTGAAGCCCAGGCGCGGCTGCACGAGGTTGTTGCCGTCCAGCGTGGTGGTGTTGTCCATGCCAAAGCCGCCGTTGGCGCGGCCGGTGGTGGCGTTGACACCAGCGGCCAGGGCCACGGTCGGGTTGGACAGCGGCGCCGTGGGCACGTTTTGCTGGTCAACACGCACCCCGAGCATCAGGCTGAAGCTGGGGCTGAGTTTCCAGTTGTCCTGCACAAACAAGCCCGTGTTGCCGTAGCTCCATGTGGCCACGGCGTCATTCAGTGTGCGGCCGGTCAGCGGCTGCTGTACCTGGAAGAACGAGGGGTTGCCGAGGCGGAAGTTTTCCATCACCGCCTGCTGCACAACAGCCGCCGTGGCCGTGTTGCAGGTGACGGCGCCAAAGCTGTAGGTACCGTTTTCGCACTGGAAGCGGTATTGGCCGTTGGTGTCTTGCAAGAACGCGTTGTAGATGTCGTTGTCGGCGTAATCGCCACCAAACTTCAACTCGTGCGCGCCCAGGCTGAGCGTGCCGCCAAAGTAGGCGTCCACGGTCTCGGTGCCCAGCACATTGAAGTGGCGGCTGCGCTCGGTACCAAACACCAGGCTGCGGGTGTTGGTGTTGGTGCCTGCAGGCGCGTCAGTGGGCAGTGCGCCCGCAAAGCTGAGCGTGATTTGCGGCAGGCGCACGCCGTTCACGGGCACCGGCACGCTGTCATAGCTGCGCTTGGAGATCTTCAGCTCGGTGCTGAAATTGGGAGTCCAGTCGGCAAACCACTGGCCAACCAGGCTTTCAACGGTCTTGTTCTGGTTGTACCAATTCGAGCTGAGCGACAGGCCGGTGGCCGAGAAACCCACCAGGAAGGGTTCGGTCTGTTCTGTCTTGGCATAACGCAGGTTGGCCCGATGGTTGTCAGAGATGTTCCAGTCGAGCTTGAGTGTGGTGTCCTTGACGTCGAGCTTCACGCCCGTGGGCACGCTGGCAGAGCCGATGTCGATGCCCCAGGTGTTCTTGGCAATGTCGATGGCTTCAGTCAGGGCCGACGCGCTGATGCCCACGTTGGTCTGGTTGCTGCCCACCGGGCCGAAGGCTGGGCTGGTGCGGGAGCTCTTGAACTGCTCGTAGCTGGCAAAGAAGAAAAGCTTGTCCTGAACGATCGGGCCACCCAAGGTAAAGCCCACGGTGTTTTCGTCAAACGCGGGTGTGGCGCTGTAGTTGCCAGTGACGCGGTCAAAGCGTTTGCCGGCGAGGCCTTCGTCGCGCCAAACGTAATACACGCTGCCGCGGAAGTCATTGGTGCCGCTCTTGGTGACGGCGTTGATGTTGGCGCCGGTGTAGCCCTTTTGCGTCCCGTCGTAGTTGCTTAGGTTGACCTGCACCGACTGGATCGCGTCGATGCTGATCGGCTGCCTGGCCGTGGGCAGGTTGTTGCTTTCCAGGCCGAAGGTGTCGTTGTTGGTGACGCCGTCGATGGTGATGCTGTTGTAGCGGGTGTTCTGGCCGGCCGCTGAGATCTCGCCGCGCTCCTTGTCGGTCTGGCTCAGGCGCGGGTCGGTGCGGGCATAGTCCTGAAGGTTGCGCTGAATCGATGCAAACGCAGCCAGTTCGCGGGCACCAATGTTGGTGCCCGAGCCCATGTTGGCGCTGTTGAATTTGTCAGAAATGCCGCGCCCGGTGACCACCACCGTGGCCGAAGGCACACCCACCAATCCGTTGACGGTGGTGGCGTCTGCCAGTTGCAGGAAAACGCCTTCGCGTTTGTCCACCTGGCCGGCCTTGTCGGTGATGGTGATGGTGTAGGGGCCACCGGCACGCAGACCGCGCACCGTGTAACGGCCTTGCGCGTCGGACTGCACCGAGTTGGTCGAGCCTGAATCCACGTGCACGACCTTGATGGTGGCTGCTGCCACCGGTTTGCCGTCGGCGCCGGTCACCACGCCGCTGACGCTGGCGGTGGTGTTCTGCGCCAAAGCCGGCGCTGCCACCACCACAGCCACTGCGGCCGCCACGGCGGTGCGCGAAATTCCCATCCAATGATCACGAAACATTGCTGAAGCCCTCGGGTTGATCCTGACACCGCCTGCCGGCGGCGCGTTGTAACCGCACTATGCAACGAAGGCGGCCCTTTGGCGGGCCCCTTGCCTAGCGTGCCGCTCGGGAAAAAGCCCGGCTTGACGGCGCTGCAAAGCTGTGCATTGCGGTGTGTGCGTGGGCAGGCTGTTATGCACGAGCCATGCCTGCACGGTGCGCATGGTGCCCCCAGCGTGTGGCGCGCTGATGACACAACCCCGCCGGCTGCCCGCCTGCCCGCGGCGCCGTGGGAAGATCACGCCCCGCCATATCTGCCAAAAATACTGTGCCCACGGCCCCCGCCACCCGCCCGAGCCAGGCGCCTGACAGCGCTGCCGGCAGCTTGCTCGTGCGCCGTGCGCGGCCGGCCGATGCGGCCGGGTTTGCCAAGATGATGGGCGACCCCGAGGTCTACGCCAAGCTGATGCAATTGCCCATGCCGACTGAAGACATGTGGCGTGCACGCATCGAAGACATGGCCGCGCCCAATCGCACTGATCTGCAGTTGGTGGCCGAGCGTGCTGGCCAACTGGTGGGCAGCGCGGGCCTGCACCCTTCGCAGACGCTGCGCCGGCGCCACACCGCCCTGCTGGGCATCAGCGTGCTGGCACCGGCGCAAGGGCAGGGCGTGGGCCGGGCCTTGATGCAGGCGTTGTGCGACTACGCCGACGGTTGGGCGCAGCTGCTGCGCATCGAGCTCACCGTGTTCACCGACAACCATCGTGCCATTGCCCTGTACCAGCGCTTTGGATTCCGCCACGAAGGCACGCACCGCGCCTATGCGCTGCGCCACGGGGTGTACGCTGACGTGCATTGCATGGCCCGGCTCCACCCCAGCCCGCCCACGGTGGGTTGGCCCGCCGGCGCCTGATGGCCCACGCAGGCACCGCGTTGGTGCCCGCCAGGCACTGCTTTCCAGCACCTGGCACCGCTGCAGCGCCGCCCCTTCACTGACACACCCATCGCCCGGAGCACCCCACCATGAACCCGCTGACGCTGCCGCGCCAGAACACCGAAGCCGAGCTTCGGGCCTTTGAAACCGTCTGTGGCCGCCTGGGCGGCTTCAACCCCGACATCTCCACCGACTGGGTGGACGGTTTTCTGGCCGCGCTGGCCGCCGGCCCCCGCTTGCCGGAACCCGCTGTGTGGCTGCCACTGATGTGCGGTGATGCCTTTGAACGTGCATTTGCCGACCCCGAGGACGCCGCCCAGGCCCAGCGCACCCTGAACCTGCGCCTGAAGGTGCTGTGTGACCAGTTGGACCCTTCGGCGCTGATGGACAGCCCCGAGGCCCTGCGCCTGAACCCGGTCATGGCCGAATGGACCGACGACGACCGCGCCCGCCTGGTGGCCGAAGGTGCGGTGAGCGCGGAAGACGCGGCTTCGCTGCAGACGGGGTCGCTGTGGGCCGAAGGCTTTGCCGATGCCCTGGAGGCCTTGCCCGATTTGTGGGAGGAGCCCACCGACGAAGAGTCGGCCACCATGTTTGGCGAACTGCTGGACCAGATTCTGGTGCTGATGATCCCGCCCACCGCCGACGAGTACAAAGCCCATGTGGCGCAGTACTACCCCAAGGGTGACCCCAGCCGCGACGAAATGCTGGCCGAAGCCTGCTGGGCCGCCCAGGACTTGCGCATGTACTGGCTCGACCGCGCCCCCAAGCCCGCCACGCGGCGGGTAGATGCCACGCCCGGCCGCAACGACCCCTGCCCCTGCGGCAGCGGCAAGAAGTACAAAAAGTGCCACGGCGCATAAGCCGCCACTTTGCTCGGCGCGTGGCCGGCCACCGCAAACGAGCCAACTGCTAGAGTCCCGCGCCATGCTGCAACCGCAAGCCCTGCTGGGCAAACACATCGTGCTGGGCCTGTCGGGTGGCGTGGCTTGCTACAAGGCCGCCGAGCTGGCGCGTGAGCTCGTCAAGGCCGGCGCCACGGTGCAGGTGGTGATGACCGAAGCCGTCTGCCAGTTCATCACCCCTGTCACCATGCAGGCGCTGAGCCAGCGCCCGGTCTACACCAGCCAGTGGGACGCACGCGAGCCCAACCACATGGCCCACATCAACCTCAGCCGCGACGCCGATGTGGTGCTGGTGGCGCCGGCCAGCGCCGATTTCATGGCCAAGCTGGCTCAAGGCCGTGCCGACGACCTGCTGAGCCTGCTGTGCCTGGCGCGCCCGGCCGAGCGCTGCGCGCTGCTGGTGGCGCCGGCCATGAACCGCGAGATGTGGGACCACCCG
>CAZUKT010000238.1:0-7317 GCA_964620975.1 uncultured Rubrivivax sp.
GTGGCCGGGGCCGGCAGCGTGTGCGCACCGCCTTCGGGTGCGGCCAGCCAGTCTTGTGTGGCGCTGGCGCTGCCCAGTTGCATGACGCTGCGCCCCGTCACGGCAGTGCCTTCAAACTTGGCCGAGAACTTTTCCAGCGCCAGCACGCCCCAAAGGTTGGCCGTGGTGGTGAGCCAGGCCCCGCGCTTTTGCCGCGCCAGCGCGCCGTTGACCAGCAGCGCCACGTCGTCTTTCCACGCCGGTGACGCGGTGGCCGCCAGCACCAGGCGCGCGGCGTTGGCGTCGGGGCCGTCCATCAGCCACCACCAGTCGTCGCTGGCTTCGGTGGAAAAACGCAGCGTGGTGCCACCGGCCACCAGGCGGCTGCGGATGAGGCGCTGCACTTCGTCGAGCCTGGCCGCGCCGTCTTGCATGCCGGGCACACGCTGCAGCACGCTCCAGGCGTCAAGCAGCGCCGAAGTGGGCCAGGCGGCCGGGGTGTAGTTGATGGAGCCCATCATTCGGGGCTGGGCGCGGCCGTGGCGGGCCAGGGCGTCCAACGCCGCCAGCTTGCGCACGTCCAGGTCGGCGCGAGGCGCGGCAAAGCGGCGTTCGAGCCGGCCTTCCACAAACGCCGTCAAGCCGGCCAGCATGGCGTCACGCTGCGCGTCGGGCCAGGCCACGCCGGCTTCGTGCGCGGCGGTCAACAGATAGGCGGTGAGGCGGTCACTGCCACGCGCCGCACTGCCCGCCGAAGTGGGGAAGTAGTGGGCCAGGCCGTCGGCGTCCAGGTAACCCGGCAATTCGTCGCGCAGCCGCGCCCAGCCCGCCTGGTCATGCAGCGCAATGCTGCGTGACGTTTTCTGCTCCAGGCAACTGAAGGGGTAGGTTTCAAAGTAACGCCGCAGGCCCGGCAGTGCACCCGACAAACGCGGCTGCAAGGCGGCCACCACACGCGCGCTGCCGGGCAGTGCGTCGGCCGGTGGCGCCGTGGGGACGCTGATGCTGCCCTGCAGGGGCTGCAGTGACGCCTGCCACACACGCAGCGGCACCGGGCTCAACACGGCTTGTGTGATCTTGATGCTGTCGCGAGCGGCGCCGCCAGCTTCAGCCACCGCCGCCGTCCAGACCATGCGCAGCGCCCCCGCCGGCACCTGCACCGGCCAGCGGATTTCTTGCGACGCACCCGCCGCCAGCGCCACGGTTTGCGGCGCCAGCGCCAGCGCTTTGCCCAGGGGTTCGGGGCCGGCGCCACCTTCGGCCTGGCCGTTGAGCGTGGCCTTGACGCTCATGGCACGCGCCGTGGTGTTGCGCAGCGTGAAGCCGGCTTCAAAGTGGTCGCCTTCACGCGCCAGCGGCGCCATGCCGCTGAGCATCTGCAGGTCTTGCGAAACCCGCACGCTGGTGCTGCCGGTGCCAAAGCGGCCGGGCACGGCGTCGGCAATGGCCACCAGGCGGAAGCTGGTGAGTGAATCGTTCAGCGGCACGTCAAAACGCGCTTCGCCGTTGGCGTCAAGCGTGACGGTGTCGCGCCACAGCAGCAGGGTGTCAAACAGCTCGCGCGTGGGGTTGCGCCCACCGCCGCCGCCGGGGGGCAGCGCCTTGCGCCCGTAGTGGCGGCGGCCGATGATTTCACTCTGCGCCGTGGCCGTGGCCACGCCCCAGGGGCGGGGCTGCATCAGTGCGCCCAGCAGGTCCCATGACTTGTTGGCCTGCAGCGCCAGCAGGCCTTCGTCCACGGCGGCAAAGGCAATCTCGGCGCCGGCCAGCGGCTTGCCGTCTTGCGTCACGCGCACGGTGGTCTTGGCGGTGTCGCGCACGCCGTATTGCGGCTTGTCGGTGGCCACCTTCACGTCCAGCCGGTGTTCGGCCAGGCCGATGTTGAGCTGCGTCACACCGAGCTTGAAGCTGGGCTTGGCCAGGTCGGCCACGGCGCTGGGCGGGCGGTAGTCCTTGCCTTCGTAGCGGAAGGCCTGCCACCACTGGCTGGGCTCGCGCCAACCCCAGGTAAAGAGGCTCCACCAGGGCGCCTCACGAAGCCGGCCGCGCAGCACCAGCACGCTGACGGTGACGTTGGGCGCCCAGGCCGCGCCGTTGATCGTGCCGCCGTTGGCGGTTTTCGGAATCGGCAGTTCGATCACCGGCTGGCGCCCGCTGAGCTGCACCACCCGTGCATCGAGGATGCCTTCACGTTCCACACTCACCAGCGCCGTGGCCTGCGCAAAGGGCATGCGCACCTGCAGCCGTGCGGTCTGGCCGGGCGCCACGTCTCGCTGCTCGGGCAACACGTCGATGCGGTCGTCGTTGTCTTGCGCAAACCACCAGGCTTCGTCGCCGGCCATCCACACCGTGCGGCCCGCAGCGGCCGTGCGGCCAGCGTCGTCCTTGGTGCGGGCCACGAGTTCCACCTCGCCGGTCTGCTTCAGTTCCACGTCGCAGGCGAGCTGGCCTTGGGCGTCGGTGGTGCCGCTGCACAGCGCGCCCAGCGGGCTGCTTTCGCGCTGGTTGTCGTAGGCGTAAAAACCACCCACGATGCGCTTGCGGGTGCTCAGCGTCTTGTGCAGCACGCCCGACACTTCCACCGCGCGGCCCTTCAAGGGTTTGCCGTCGGTGCTGAGCACCACCACGTTGAAGTTGACGCGCTGGCGCGATGCGGCCCAGTCGGGCACACGCAGGCCCACCACCACGGCGGCGGGCCACAGGCGCAGGCGCTGCGACACGGTTTGCACTTCGCCGTTGGGGTCGGCAAATGTCAGTTCAGCGATCAGGTCGGCCGGCGCGGTGGTGGCGGGCAGGCCTTTGACCACCAGCTTGGCGGCGCCATGTTTGTCGGTGCTGGCCTGCAGCTTGTCGGCCACCAGCTTGCTGCCGTCGCTGCCCTCTTCGTTGTCGTTGGGGCCACTGTCGGGTGGGTCAAAGCCATAGTCGTCGTAGCCTGTGAACCTGGGCCAGGCTGGGCGCAGCAGCGCCGACAGCTTGACGGGCGCGGCCACCATGGGCCCGCCGGCCATGGCGTTGAGTTGCGCGTTGAAGGCCAGCTCGGCAGGCGCCACCACCATGCCGGACGGGCCGCTCAGCCGCGCGTCCACCAGCGGCACACGGAAGGCTTCCACACGCAGGCTGCCGCTGTGGATCTGGGTCTCGCCACGTGTCAGCGCCACGTCGTATTCGCCCAATGCGGCGGTCTTGGGCACCACCCAGGTGCTGCTGGCCGCACGTGCGCCACGCGGCCAGGTCAGCGGCAAGCGGTGCTGGGTGTCGCTGCCCAGGTGGGTGATCAGCACTTCGGTGGGCAGCGCGTCGATGCCGGGCAGTGCGGGGCCGCGCTCGGTGTCGTCGCGCACAAAGTGCTTCATGTGCACGGTGTCGCCGGTGCGCAGCAGGCTGCGGTCCAGCACCGTGTGGGCGCGGCGGCTGGGCGTGGCGCCGCTGGCCAGGTCCAGGCCAAAACGCCAGGGCTCTATGCCCTTGGCCCAGCGGCTGAAGACAAAGCTCACATCGTCGGCCAGCCGCGCAGTCACAAAGAGGCCGTCTTGCGTGGCGCATTTGTCGTCGTCATCGTCCTCAAAGCCACGTTCGATGCGGGCGATGCCGTTTGCGTCTGTGCTGCCATTCCAAAGCGCCTTGCCGCGGCAGTCGTTGACGGCCACGCGCGCGCTGGCCACCGGGCGGCCGCGGTCCAGTGACGTGACCCACACCAGGCTGGACGAGCGGCCGCGCTTGAAGTGCACGCCCAGGTTGGTGACCAGCGCACCGGTGCGTGCGTACATGGGTGCGCGGCTGGCCAGCAGCGCCTGGCCCAGGATGCGTGACTCCACTTCCACCACGTGGTAGCCCCGCTGCGGCAGCGGGATGCCGATGACCTCTGTGGCGCGTGGTGTGGTCGTCTTGAGCTGCGGCAGGTCGGCGCGTTTCACCCCGGCTTCGGTGGCGAGCATGGCCTCGGCGCGTGTCTTGGTTTGATTGTTGTGGTCACGCTGCAGCCTGGCAATCCAGCGCAGCAGCGTCTCGTCTGATGCACCTGCATCCACGCGCAACACTGCCACTTTGCCGCCTGTGGATGCGCCGGCCAGATCGGCCTGCACGTGGCGCAGCGTCATGGGCAGCAGCGCCGGGTTGTCGGCGTCGCGGCCGGCTTCGACGATGCCAAAGGGCGCGCCCGCAAACTTGGCCAGCGGCGGCAATCCACCCGTGGCCACGTTCAGCGGAAAGCTGCCGGCATTGGCCAGCACGCGGCCGCTGTCGTCCAGCACCTGGGCCGGCAGCGTGAGCTTGAAGCGTGTGTTTTCGGGCAGCGGCGCAGCAAACTTGACTTCACTGACCGTGGGCCCCCGGTCTTCGGCGTCTGCCTTGGGCGCCAGGGCCGCACCTTGTTTGGCGTCGGCCGGCTGCAAGCGTGCGGCCAGGGCCATGTCGCGCGGCACCGGCGCGTTAAAGCGCAGCGTCACCGGGCGCAAGGGCAAACACGGGGCGCTGGCGTTTTCACGTTCGCAGGTGAACTCGGCCAGGAAACGTGGCCGCACCTTCCAGCCGTAGCGTTGTGCGCGCCGCGACACCAGTTGTGGCTGGCCCGCCGCCGCAATGCCCGCGCCCCACACCACACGCACGCCCACGTCGGCCGGCAGCGGGCGCTGGCAGGCCAGCAGCACCAGGAAGCCGCCAGGGCCGGTGTCACGGCGCAGGGCCTTGATGGTCTGTTCGCGTTCGGCGCCTTCAATCACACGCACGGGCACGCGTTCACCCAGGCCTTCGACTTCGCACCAGGCCTTGCTGCGCACGCTGGCCATGTCGGGTGCGCCGTTCAGGTGCAGCAAGAAGTGCTGGTCTTCTTCAACCGCAGCACCCGCGTAGGGGTGCACAGCAAGCACCACCGGCGCGCCGGTGGAAAAGCTGAATTCGCTGGCGCCTTGCAGCGCGCCGCCAAGCGGCTTGAAGGCGGGGTTGGCCTTGAGCGTGCAGCGCGAGCCGGCGGCGATGGGCTCGCGCAGGTAGTAGACCCAGTGGCGGTCGTTTTCCCAGCTGCTGTTGCCGGCGGGCGTGCTGCCGTTGCAGGCCAGCAAAAATGGCGCTGGCAAGCGCGGGTCGCCCATGGCCACCACGGCGTCGCTGAAACGCATCTGAACCTGCTGCACCTGGGCCACTTCGCCCTGGGGCGACAAGGCCACCACGTGCGCGGCCAGCGCGGGCGGCGCCGCCAGTAGCATCAACTGCACCAGCAGACACGGCGTGCTGGCTGCCCCCGCAACCCACGCCTTTAGATCTCTCCACGCATTCATGCGCCGCTCCCTTGGTGGCGAGATTCTGGCGTGTGGGCTGTGGCCCCGATGCCAGCGTCTACCCTGTCGGCGGCGCGCGTGGCGGGCGCGTTGTGCGGGGTGCCGTTACTGCGGCAAAGGCTCGTCGGGGCCCGGCACGCGGCGGCTGCTGTCGCCCCGCAATTCAAGCGCCAGTTGCCTGCGTGTGGCCGTGATCTGGCGCAGCCGTGCGTCGATGACCGAGCCTTCAATGAAGTCCTGCCCGGTGGCCGTGCGAGAGACCTGCTGCGCGGCCCGCAAACGGTCCATGGCGCCGGTGAGGTCGCCCACTGCAGCGCGCGCTTCGGCGTCGGCGCGCATGGCACGCAGGCGCAGGCCCAGCGCGCCGCTGGTGCGGGCCAGCAAGTCCCACGCCCCCGCGTCCTGGGGGTGGTCAGCCAGCCAGGTTTGCAGCGCCTCGGTGCTGGCACGCAAGGGGGCCGCGCTGGCCTGCGCCTGGCGCTGGTGCAGTTCAAGCCCGGCCTGCGCACGCAGCAGCATGGGTGCACGCTCGGTGGCGGCGGCACCCAGGCCGTCCAGCGCCGCCAGGGCCGCAGGCGCGTCACCGCGCGCCAGCCGCACCTGAACCTGCAACAGCGTGATGGCGCGTTCGGCGCTGGCTTCCCGTGGTGTGGCGGTGGCCGCCAGCCGCAACGCGTCGGCGGCCTGCGTTTCGGCGCGCGCGTGTTCCTTGAGCAGCGACGCGGCCATGGCACCGGCGTACAAGGCACCCACGCGGTCGCCCAGCACGGGTGACGAACTGGCGCCGTTGAGCCGGTGCAGGCCTTGTGCGCTGTCGTCCATGAGCACGCGTGAGCGTGCCTGCATCACCGCATGCAGCACCGTGGGTGGCCGTGCGGGCGTGGTGTCCAGCAGCGTGCGGTTGCGGGCTTCGCTGATGCGGTCCACGGTGAGCGGGTGGCTGCGCAGGTAGGGGAAGCCGCTGTTGTCGTTCAGCCGCGTGGCCACGTCGAGTTTTTCAAACATGGCGGCCATGCCGCCGGTGCTGTAGCCGGCGGTAGCCAGCACGCTGTAGCCGATGCGGTCGGCTTCGCGTTCCATGTCGCGTGAAAAGTTCAGTTGGGTCTGGATGGCCGCGCCCTGGCCGCCCATCATGGCTGCATTGGCCACGTCGGCGCTGCCGCCGCGGCTGGCCGCAAAAATGCCCAGCAGCATGCCGGCCAGGGCCATCATCGACGCGTGCTGTTGTGGCGCAATGCTGCGCGCGATGTGCCGCTGCGTGACGTGGGTGAGTTCATGCGCCAGCACCGACGCAAGCTGGTCGCTGGTGGAGGTCAGCGCGATCAGCCCCAGGTGCACACCCACATAGCCGCCGGGCAAGGCAAAGGCGTTCACGCTGCGGTCGCGCAGCAAGAATGTCTGCCAGGCAAAGGCCTGGTCGATCTCGCTGTCGATGTTGCCCAGCTTGCGTGCGCCGTCTACCAGCGGCGCCCACAGCGACTGGATGTATTCCACCAGCACCGGGTCGTCGAGATAGGCTGGGTCACGCCGGCCTTCGCGCATGATTTGTTCGCCCACGCGGCGTTCGGTGCCGATGTTCAGGTCGTCAGACGCCGCTTCACCCAGCGCCGGCAGACGAACCTGCGCCACGGCGGGTGTGGCCAGGGCCGGCCAGGCCACGGCGGCGGCCAGCAGTGTGCAGAGCAGGCGGTGCCGGGCGGGGGGGCGTGTGCGGGTCAAGCGGTTCTCGCTGGGGTCAGGCAGGTGGGGCCGGGCCGGGTTGGACGCAGCACAGGCTGCGGCGTTCCGTGGTGGCTATGATGACAGGGCCATGTTGCTGAAGATTGCTGCGCCTTGAACTCACCCCTGACCCACTTTGACGCACAAGGCCAGGCCCACATGGTGGACGTGGCCGCCAAGGCCGAAACCCACCGCGTGGCCCGCGCCACGGGCTGCATCCGCATGCAAGCGGCCACCTTTGCGCTGATCGCCAGCGGGCAGGCCAAGAAGGGTGACGTGATCGCGGTGGCCCGCATCGCCGCCATCCAGGGCGCCAAGCGCACGGCCGACCTGGTGCCGCTGT